>JAYUZN010000875.1:0-13876 GCA_043751755.1 Bacteroidota bacterium
TTGGGGGGGGAAATACCATTTTCTATAAATATTTCGTGCCTACGGCACTAAGAAATCCCCAAAATGAAATTGTTATGTTATTTATTTTCTATTCCTAAGTGTGAGTGAGAAATTATTTAATCCGATGAATTTGCGGTATGCGTAGCGCATGTTTTAGCTTGCATTACACAAAAACGGGCAAATTTGTAAATGCTCAGGCTAAAGCCTAAGCTACAGGTAGCGCAAAATACAGTAAGCCTATTGTGTTTTTGTGGCTCTTTGCAGAAAATTTATCCCGTTCAAAGTATATATATTTGTTTTTTGGCAAAGATAGGGGATTTTTGATAGAATTAGCCTTATATTTTTCTTAGTTTATATAAAAAATTTGCAGAACTCCTAATTCCCTATTATATTTGTAAGCGAAACTATTTCTTCAATGAAAAATATACTTTTGGAAGAAATATTCATTTCCCACTAAAATCGCTATAACATGACTACATTTATTGCCATTATTTTAGGTGTAATACTCGGTGCTGCAATAGGTGCAGTGTTAATATATACTTATTGCCAATCTCAAAAGGGAAAATATGAGGCAGATTCTGCTCGCCTCATGGCAGAAGCTTATGCTGCTAAAAAGCAACTTTCGGACAAAATCGCAGAAGTAGGCGGTTATACAGAAGAAATTCGCTTGCAACAAATGCAACTGATGAACCTTAGCAGCGACAAAGCCCGTATTATGGCAGAATTTCAAGGCTCACAAAAGCGTTTTCAAGAACGGGAAGCGGAATTTGTGGAGACTCGTAGGCAAATGCAGGCGGAATTTGTGGAGACTCGTAAGCAAATGCAGCTCGAATTTGAGCGTATGGCAAGCAAGATTTTGGACGATAATACCCGCAAACTATCTGCCTCAAATGAGGATAAATTGGGCGTTTTGCTTTCTCCGTTGAAAGAAAGGCTGGCAGAATTTGAGAAAAAAGTAACGGAAACCTATTCTACAGAGTCGCGTGAGCGGTTTCATTTGCAAAAAGAATTGGAATCCTTGGTGCAACTCAATCAGCAACTTTCGGCAGAAGCCCAAAACCTGACAAAAGCCCTCAAAGGTGAAAATAAAACGCAGGGAAATTGGGGGGAGTTTATTTTGACCCGTATTTTGGAAAGTAGTGGTTTGCGCGAAGGAGAAGAGTTTATTGTGCAAGGCAAAACCCTGAACCTCAAAAACGAAGACGGCGACCGTTTTCAGCCTGATGTCATTTTGCAACTGCCTGATAAACGGCATATTATCGTAGATTCCAAAGTTTCCCTTACTTCTTATGAGCGATATATTCATGCAGAAACGGAGTTGGAAAAAAAGGCTTTTCTCAAAAAACATATAGATTCTATCCAAAATCATGTGCAGAATTTGGGGGCAAAACATTATGATGCCCTCGAAAATTTGGCAACGCCCGATTTTGTATTGTTATTTATGCCTTTAGAATCTGCGTTTAGTGCGGCGATTGGCAGCAAAGCGGACTTATTTAACTATGCGTTTGCCCGCAAAATCGTGATTGTAAGCCCTACTACTTTGCTTGCAACGCTCAAAACCATTTCTTCTATTTGGAAATTGGAGCATCAAAATAGAAATGCCTCCGAAATCGCTCGTCAAGGTGGTTTGTTATATGATAAATTAGTAACTTTTACAGAAGAGTTGGAAAAGGTAGGTAAAAACATAAGAGGGGCAAGCGATTCCTACGAAAATGCCATGCACAGGCTTTCAGAAGGCAGGGATAGCCTCATGAATCGGGCAGAAAAATTGAAGGAATTGGGGGTAAAATCGAATAAACAAGTCGCAAATTCGCTGGCTAAGTAGTCTCGCAGATTTGCGCAGATAAGGCAGATGTCGCAGATAAGGATTATTGTATTTTTCATCTGCGAAATCTGCTATCATCTGCGAAAATCTGCGTGAAATCCACCAACATCATGCACAATTATCATACTCATTCTCATTATTGTGATGGAAAAGGCAGCCTTGAAGAAATTGTTCAAGCCGCTATTTCCCTGAATATGAAAGCATTAGGCTTTTCATCACACACGCCTCTACCCTTTGCCTCCGAATGGAGCATGAAAGCCGAAAAACTGCCCCTTTATTTGGCGGAAATAGAAAAGCTAAAACATCAATATGCCGAGCAAATCGAAATATACGCAAGTTTGGAGGGCGACTATATAAAAGACGTTTTTTGCATGAATGATTTAGGCATAAAAATGGATTATACGCTATGTTCTATTCATTTTTTGCAAGGAAGAGAAAATGAAAAAGTCTATGAAATTGATGGAACAAGCACTACATTTGCTACTGCCTTGAAAGAGGGTTTTGACGGAAATATAGAAATGTTATTAGCCTATTATTTTCGGGCTTTTTGCGATATGGTCGAGACTACACAGCCTGATATTGTGGGGCATTTTGATAAAATAAAAATCCACAATTCAGCCCATTTTTTCTTCGATACAAACAACCAATATTATTTACAACATGCTGAAAATGCGCTTTTTGCGATAAAAGAAGCGGGCTGTAAATTAGAGGTAAATACAAGGGGCATTTATAAAAAAAGGACTTCAGAAACCTATCCTTCCTTAGCATTGCTGCAAATTGCGCAAGATTTTGACATTCCTATAGTTCTCAATTCTGATGCACACCGCCCACAAGAGCTTATGGAGTGTTTTGACATTGGAAATGAAGTCATCAAAAAAGCGGGATACAAGGAAAAATGGGTGCTTGAACAGGGAAAATGGCTTTGTATTTAGAGTGGCGCACTTTTAAAAAGTGCGCCACCCTAAACCGCTCAACTATTTTATTTCTTGCTAAAAAGTAAACTTTCTTAATTTATTTCAAGTTTGTTGTTAGGAGTTTGCAGCCTTTAAAGCAGTTACAAACTCCCATAATCAGAACAAAACAATGAATGAAATTCCTTCTTCAAAAGTGGAACGCGCAGGCAAGTTTATGAAAACGGGCTTGAAAGTGGGCGGCAATTATATTAAACATTATGCCAAAAAATTAGTCAATTCGGACACGCCACAAAGCGAATTAGACCGCGCAAATGCGGCAGATATATACGAAGCCTTGAGCGAACTTAAAGGCAGTGCCTTGAAAGCGGCGCAGATGTTGAGCATGGACCAAAGCCTTTTGCCCAAAGAATATACCCAAAAATTTGCCGAAGCACAGTACAATGCCCCTGCTTTGTCGGGACCCTTAGTGGTCAAAACATTTGAACGGCATTTTGGCAAGTCGCCTTTTGCCTTGTATGATAGCTTTGAGTTACAGGCAGTTCATGCAGCTTCGATTGGGCAGGTGCATAAAGCCACCAAATATGGCAAAGATTTGGCGGTTAAAATTCAATATCCGGGCGTAGGAGATAGTGTAATTTCGGATTTGAACCTGGTAAAACCCGTTGCAAAGCGGCTTTTTGGCTGGAAAGACAAGGACATTGATATGTATTTTCAAGAGGTGCAGGAAAGATTGGTGGAGGAAACGGACTATTTATTGGAGCAAAAAAGGGGCATAGACATTTCCCAGAAATGTGCGCATATTGCCAATTTGACTTTTCCCACCTATTTTCCAGAGCTTTGTTCGCAGCGTATTATAACGATGGAATGGGTGAAAGGCATGCATCTTGAAGCTTTTTTGGCTACAAATCCTTCACAAGAAATCTGCAATACCATCGGGCAGGCTTTGTGGGATTTCTACAATTTTCAAATTCATCATTTGCAGCAAATGCACGCAGATGCTCACCCTGGCAACTATCTTTTTCAGGAAAATGGGCAGGTTTGTATCTTAGATTTTGGCTGTGTAAAGGTGTTTCCACAGAAATTTATAACAACGTATCGGCAAGTTTTGGAGGCGGGCGTAGTAGAAAATGATGCCTTGTTTCGCAAATTGTGTATAGAAATGGAGGCGATTCGGGAAAATGAGCCTGACAAAGCGTTAGAAGCCAAGTTTTTGGAACTTATTAGAGGCGGAATCAAGTTGCTTTGTCTGCCTTTTCATACAGAGACTTTTGACTTTGCAGATGAAGCTTATTTTACTTCTCTGTATGCTTATGGAAAACAAGCGAGCGAAAATAAGGAACTTCGCAGCTCAGCGCCGCGTGGTACGCCCCATGCGATTTATATGAATCGTACCTATTTTGGATTGTTCAGTATTTTGCACGAATTGAAGGCGAATATTTGTACACGTAATTTTTTGTAAGTTCACGCAGATTTTCGCAGATAGGGACGCAGATTTCACGCAGATTTTAAGAATTTCTGCGAAAATCTGCGGTTAAATTTGCGAAAACCTGCGAGAAACGATAACTTTGCGCCCTAAAACGATTCATTACCTATAAAACATGTCATATATTATTGGTATTTGTGGCGGAAGCGCCTCTGGCAAAACCTATTTGTTAGAGCGGATGCTTGCCCGTTTTCCGAAGGGAAAATGTACGCTGATTTCGCAGGATAATTATTACAAAAATCGGGCAGAACAAGTCAAAGATGAGGACGGACTTGTAAATTATGACCACCCTGACTCTTTGAATTTGGACAAATTTGTGGCTGATGTGAAGGAGTTAATGGCGGGCAAAAGCATTGACGTTCAAGAATATACCTTCAATAACCCCGATATTACACCCCAAATCTTTACCTATCACCCTACTCCTATCATTATTTTGGAAGGGCTTTTTGTGTTTCATAAACCCGAACTCAATCGCCTGATGAACCTCAAATTATTTGTGGAAGCAGATGAGCATATTCGTTTTTCGCGCAGGCTTGTGAGAGATGTGCAGCAACGGAATTATTCTTTTGACGAGACGATTCGGGATTATAATAAGTTTGTCGCACCTATGTATGCGCAGTTTGTAGCCCCTACGCAAAAACAATGTGATTTTATTATTCCCAATAATCACAATATGGATACGGCTACAGAGGTGATTATCAGCTATTTGAATACGGTAATTTCTTAGGTTTCAGACCCTTTTGTGCAAATTGCGTAAAATTGCTTGTATAGGGTGGCCCACTTTTCAAAAGTGTGCCACGTTATTAAATCTACAAAAAATCTGCACAAGCTCACAAAATCGCTTCCATCGCCTTCTTAAACTCATTTTCAAAAGCATTGTTATAGAAGGGAATCCCAGTAATAAGATAGGTATCTGTATGAATTTTTATCGTTTTTTGGGCTTCTCTCATTTCCTTCAAAAAATCCTCTTTCCACTTGTCATGCGCCAACAAATGCGAACCTTTTGGCTCTATAAACACTTGATAAATAAGCCCTTGACCTTCTTTTTCTTGGCAAAATAACATAAAATCTGGCTCAAAAGCCCTGCCTTTTTTGTCTATCATTTTGATAGCTCTTTCATTTCTCAAGAGATAAATATGCTTAAATTTCTCACCCAAACTTTCAAAACGGCGCGCAAACATAGCCACAAAAGCCTTTTCCTCGCTTGTGCCATAATTCGCATTGTAAGCATACCAAGGCTCATTTGCTACTAATTCCTCCTGCCCTTTTGCTCTTTCACCGTCTTTTTGAACCCGTATCTCTTTGTCTTTGAACACATTATGAACATAGTCATGCTTGTAATCCGAACCTTCAAACTCCGTTAAATTCGCTTTTATTTCTGCCTCAATCGCTTGCAAAAGGCTTTGAACTGCCTGCAAAAAATCGTCAGGAGCTATGTCTGCAAGCCTTGTTTTTGTGCCTTTAAGCGTAATTTCGAGTCCGCCTAAATACACTTCATTTTCGATGAAATTTGACAAGGCTTCTATAGTTGGAAAGTATTTTACGAGATTTTCAAAGGAGAAAAACGGATTTTGCGCAAGGGCATAACGAATAATATGCGGCGGAATTTCCGATATTTTGAAGTCTTTTGCGACTACTTTTGTGTCTGTAACCACTTCTTCTGTCTCAAAAATGCCCGACATTTTGCCAATTCCTGACGACAAAATATGCTGAAAATTGCGTTTAGCAAGCCCTAAATCTGCAAAAGATTTGATGTTATCGTAGCTTTTTACTTTCTTTTCATTAAAAATAACCTGCCCTGTTTTGTAAAAATCGGTCTCTTTAAAGGCAGGTTTTAGGCTCAATTGTTTGGTTGTTAAGTCTTTATCATCTTCATAAATGCCCGATTCTATCAAGGCTTTTTTCAATTCTGAAATATAACGGCTGTCCTCTTGCGTGTGATAATAAAGTTCTTCCAAGATTTTCAGGTCATTTTTTGCCTCCTCATCATATTTGCGGGTAAATTTGTCCTGCCCCGTAGCTAAGGCAAAGGGAAAATAGCGCGCACCTCTGCCTATCAACTGCGCTTCGGAAAGGGTAGTACTGCCGACTTTTGTCTGCGAGCCGCCCGAATTTTGCCCTTCATACAAGCGCACAATGTCAAACAAATTTAACACGTCCCAGCCTTCATTCAACTTTTGAACGGCAAAAATGGCGCGTATCGGATTGTTCTCTTCTTCTAAACGATTGAGTAAGAGCTGATTCTTCTCTGCTTCCTCGTCATTATTGGCACTTAGGCAATTTTCTGCGCAAAAATGCCTTTGCAAGCGTTTTGCGATTTCTGTGGAAGATATGTTATTTTTATCGAAAAAAGAAAAAGCCTTTTGAACAACAGAAATAGTCGCAGTATTCCTGATATTTTCTATCAAAGTCGCCGAAAGCTCGTCTATAAGTTGATGAAAACGGGCTTTATTTTCTTCAGATTCTTTGATTGTTTTTTTTGCCTTAAATAAAATGACAGGTTTTAGGTTGATATGATGCGAAACGGCCAATTCTTGCCGATACAAATTGAGCAGCAAGGCTTGCAACATGCGTTCTTTTTCGCCATATAAAGACCGAATCAGGTTAATTTCTTTAGAATATTTATCTATCCGAAATTGCGAAAGGTCGTATTTAAAAATGATTTTATGTTGGTATTTTTGGACAATTTCTTTATTGTTATAGTCTAAAGTTGCCGTAAATTCCAATAAAATATTGTCTGTGTCTTGTGCCAAAATTTCTCCTACTGTGCCTTCCCAACTGCCAAACATATCGCCACTATTTTTGGTCGCAGAACTTAAATGATGCGCCTCATCTGCGATTAACACTATTTTTTTAGCTTTGAAATCTTCGTAAGTTAAACTGTTTTCTTTTGTGTTATTTAGGTCTATATGCAGCTGTTGAATGGTGGTGAATTTTATATTAATATTTTGATTATCAGCACTTTCAAAGGTATCTGTTTCTTTTATATACACTTCTTTTCCGCCTATCACGATTTTGTTGGCAAACAAATATTTGGAGCTTTGTGTGTTCAAAAAATTGTCTTTTGTTTTCTGAATAATATTGTTGGAATTGACAAAAAACAGGAAATTTTTATAGCCTTTTTCATATAAATACAGCATCAAACCTGCCATGACAAGGGTTTTTCCGCTTCCTGTTGCCATGTTGTAGAGTAAATGTGTAGGGTCTTTGGGTTTTGCCTCAAAAGCCTCATTCCGAAACAAGATAAAACGCTGAAAAGCCTCTTTTTGATAGGGTCTTTGTCCGTATTTGAGGTTGTCTATAATATAATTTGGTACAGGCACGCGCCCTATTTGTCTTTTGCCAAATTCCTGCACTAAGGTGTCGTATAAAAAATGTGTTTTTGTCATGTTATTTTTGATTTCACGCAGATTTTCGCAGATGATAGCGGATTTCGCAGATATAATTTGTATTTTTATCTGCGTTATCTGCTTAAATCCGCGCTTATCTGCGTGCTGAAAATGAAGCATAAAAATCTTTTGTTGCCGTTTTCTCCTCCATTGTACACGCAAAATCGCCGTCATTCATGGAAGAAAGATTGACATACAACTGATTTTTGTCCAATAAAGTAACTAAATGCTCCTGTTGATTGGCAATGGGCAAAGCCGAAAATTCTGCCAAATGTGCGGCATGTTTCTGCAAATCTACGTTATAATGTAGGAAAGATTTTACCTGCATTTCTGCCCATATCTCCAATAATTCGGAACTTGTTTGGGCTTTTTCGATTTTTTCTACAAAGTTTTCGTTGTGTTTTTTGAGTTCAAGATAGACAAATTCGCCGCCACCTTGCCAGTTTACCGCTTTTGAAATGCCAGATTGTTCACCTTTTATAACATTTCGAATTCGTGCTTCGGGTAAATCATGAATATAATTCATTTGCTCTATCAAGATATATCTTCTGTTCATTTTCTGCGAAACTGCCCCTGTCGTGCCACTTCCTGCAAAAAAATCTAAGACTAAATCCTGCTCATTTGTGCAAAGTTGCAAGATTCTTTGAATGAATTTCTCGGGCTTTTTGCCTTTTTTCAGCGAAATCCCGCCTTCATTGTGTAGGTCATTTGGCAATACATCATCCCACATATCGGTAAGCATTTCGCCAAATACTTTCTGTCCGTCTATTTCTAACAATCTATCGCTAAAAAATAACATAGCTTGTCCATTGTATAAATAGTAAGTCGATTTATTTTTTCTCGGTAAAATATAGACTTTGGAATTATCCATTTTTGATTCTTGTTTCAGGGCTAATATAGCAGCACTAACTGCATTTTCATCTAAAGCCGCAAAACGAAAAATGTTATTTGCATTTTTTATATAAAAATCCGCTAATTTTTCTTCATAATTTTCTTTAAAATATTTTCTTAACTTTGATTTCTCGATTCCCAAGGAAACTGCCCAAGCATCTAAAACGGAAGAAAACTCCCATTTTTCGGGATTTTCCTCAAAATTCGTAATAAAACTATTGTACCTGTCATCGCGGTCTTTTTTTCTAAACACCTTGTTAGGCTTCCATACAGCAGGATTTTTGCAATAAATCATCAAATATTCGGACACATTCACCACGCCCGGATTAATAACTTTTGCCCCAGAAACTGAACTTCTTTTAATCGTAATTATATTTTTTCTGCAATTCACGCCAAAAGCTTCATCACACAGAATCTGCAAATAAAAAAGTTCTTTTTGGTCTATAGAAATAGCAATTGTCCCCTCTTCTGCCAGCAATTCCTTCGCAATATCCAACCTGTTTTTCATAAATGTGAGCCAAGTAGAATGATTAAAACTGTCATTGTACTTAAAACTGTCATTGCCTGTATTGTAGGGCGGGTCTATGTAAATGAGTTTTACCTTGCCCAAAAAGCCTTTTTTGAGGCAATGTAAAGCAAGCAGATTGTTGCCTTTGATGATGAGATTATCCGTAATTGTGCCTTGTTCGTTTCGCTTAAATGAGTCAAAAACTTGCTCACCTGCTATGTTATAGCGTTTGATGTTTGTCAAGATTTTGGGTTCTAACAGTTGCGTGATTTCGTCTTGCGCAAGGATTTGATTAAAAAAAATCTCCCCTCTTTTGTCCTCCTCGCGGCTTTGTCCACCTTCTAATACGCAGTCTTTGAAGGGCCAAACCAAGGCGATTTCATTGCGTTGTGCCAAATATTTGCCGTCAATCTGCAAGCCTATTTTGTTTTTGTAAGCAGTAAAGCTATTATTTAGGTAGTTTTTTTGCTCCAAAAATTGGATAAACAAAGCCTGATTAAAGCATAAAATGCCCGTTACAGTCAGAAAAAAGGTTTGTTTGAGGGTAGGTTCAGCCAGCAATAGTTCGAGCAATTCTGCATCAAAGTTTTGGGCTTTGTGTATGACTACCCATTTTTTGAGTATGCCGTCATCATTCACATAATTTGGCTCTTTTTTGAGTTGCTTGGCTAAGATGTCGTATAATTTCATTTTTATTGGTTATTTTCGGTACAAATATAGGTATTTTTAGTATAAAACTAATTTTTTTTCTTTTATTTTCGCATAGCTTTCTCCTAAAAAATAAAACCGCAAAGAACGCAAAGGAAACTTCACGCAAAGGACGCAAAGGAACAAAAATTAAATAACTTGCTATTTTTCTCACCACTAAGACACGAAGAAACACGAAGCAATGTAGTAAAAGAAGGCATCTAAGCCACCCTTTTTCTTTCTTAGTTTCCTTTGTGCCTTAGTGGTAAATTAGGATTTTATTCTTTTCGTGTTCCTAAATTATAAGGTTATTCTTTTCGTGTTCATATGCTTCTTGTTTTTGGACAATTCCTTTGCGAACTTTGCGGTAAAATCTGCGTGAACCTACTCCTTTACCACTCGCTCATGCAGCACATTTTTTCCGTCAAAAATCTCTAACAAATATACCCCTTGTGGGTAGCTTTGCAGAGGTACGATTTGTTTTCCATGCGTTGCAATAGATTGAATATGAATAAGTTGCCCCATTTCATTGTACAAACGGATTTTACCTGTTTGAACATTTGCGGGCAAATCTATGAATAGTTCGGAATGCGTAGGATTGGGATAAACAGAAATCCCAGCTGAAAGCGGATTTTGGACAGCATTTGGCACTACAATCGTAGCATCTAAACCGATACAATTATCGTCCGAATCGCCCACAGTAGCATTTGCAACGGTAGCAGTTACGTACAAACAGGTGTCATTTGCCGCAAATTGAATGTCATCTATAAACCAACCCGTAGCATCTGTCATCGTCCCATTTTGCGTATCTGTGGCAAAACGGAAGCGAATCAAGACATTTTGCCCTGAAAAAGTAGCCAGATTTATGCTTGTTTTGCGCAAAGGTTGTTCACCTGTAAAAGCAGGTTTATTGATTAAGACATTGTCCGTAACAGGGTCGATAATGCCTGTATAGCCATTTTGCGTCATATATTGCCCCAAATCCTGCCAAGACGTTCCATTATTGGTAGAAATTTCTACTACCCCGCCGTCATAATTGGTTTCTGCTTTGTGATAATGCCAAAAGCTAAGGAAAGAACCAGGCGTAACCATGACAGGCGTAACCATTTTCAAGGTATTTTCAGACGGCGTAACCTCATCTGCAATGTGCCAAGCATGAGTAGGCGTATGCGCATTTGCTGTATCTATGGCAAAATTCACCGTAGTTCCGCTAATATGAACCGCAGCCCAATTGCTGCCCCCATTTTCTACATTGTCGTTAAAATAAATAGATGGCATCGTGAAACTGTTGTTTACTAAGGCTTTAAGGGAATCTGTCCTAAATTGCCCACTGCTCAAATTGAACGCAGGATAGCTCACAATGCCTGTACCACTATTATAATTTCCGCCCGAACTTGCCACATAATCCAATTCTGAAGGTAGGGTAGCCGTAAGATTGAGGTTATTATTTTCGCCACATTCGCACTGCGTTTTGAGGACGTAGTTAATGGTAGAACCTTGATTTACAGCATTTACATCTGGAGTAAGGGTCAACGTTACGCCTTGAGGCACGTCAAAAGCCTGTGAGCCGTCCGAAGCATCTGTACTTGAGCCTTGATTGGCAGTATAACCCAAGCCTCTACGGGCAAAAGCAGCCCAAATTGCGCAACGATGGGCATTGTTATAGAGTATTTCATCTGCCAACAAAATCGCATCTCTGCCATCTACAAAACCAGGGCTACAAGGCTGCAATTTCATTCCTTCCATTACCAACTGAAAAGCAATGTTATTTCCGCCTGCACCGCCATAAATATCAGGGTCTGTGGGAGTTATGCCAATAATATTCCAAGTCATATCCCATAACATAGCCGTCCAAGCCGAACCCAAAGCATGTACTTCTGTGTTATTGCGGGCATAATTGTAATTGTAAGGGCTAATATTCATATCATAAGAATAAGGATATTCCCTAATTCCGCCGCCCGCAGGAGCCTGACCCGCTACATACGTGCCTATGCCTCTCACGTCATTTGCCTGTGCAGTTGCCCAGTTTGTTGTTACCATTAACGCCAAATAATCGCTCCAACCTTCGCCCATTTGCTCCGCATTTCCCAAACAAGAAGAATTGCTGGGTCCGCCTGTCAAGCGATTAGAAACCCCATGCCCATACTCATGCGCAACCACGCCATTGTCCAAATCTCCGTCTAACAGGACAGAAGCGTCCGCATTGATAGTGCCATTCACCGTTCCTGCTTGCATCGCAGTCTTGAGCGTAACGCCATCTGCTTGCGTGATAGAACAGGACAAAATGGTAATTGTGTTATCTGTTCCGCCCATAGCAGGAGGACCACCTGCGGCTATAGAATCTGCAATGATAACCCCGATTGCACCTGCATTTTGCGCATTTTTTACTTTTATAACAAAGGTACAACCGCCTCTGTCAATAACCGCAATTTTCCCTGTAACTTGCGCACCATTCGTAAGAGCTGTGCAGCCTCTTGCGGGATTTGCAATGGCAAGGTTTCCTGTAACAGAGGGCGGCGTAGTAGGATTGAAATTAGCAGAACCCGCAGGATATGCTCCAGCCACTCCCGCCGGACTGTTTATGACCAAAGAAACCGAGCCTGACCAAAGAAACATTTGCATACGAGGTTTTGTGCCGTCATTTGGGGTAGAAAAATTGGCATTATTCGTACCAGAACCATCTTGTGCATCTGCATTTACGTAGTCATTGCCATTTCCGCCCCGATTGAGATTGCTTCTTTGAAAATTGCCCGAAGGCTCATCAAAGCCATATTGATAGGTTATATCGTGCATTAAATTGTTCCAATAAAAAAGGTTGGTAATGGCGGCATTTTGATAGGTAGCCGCAGCCGTTCCCAAAGTAAGGGGGAAATTGAAATCGCTCGAAGGAGAACTTGCGCTTGCGCCTACAGTTGTCTCATTGTCGCCAGCCACATCTTCCTTTGCCCAGACATTGTTGCCCCTTGTTATGGTATAAGTTGTTGTTCCATCATTGAGCCATTGCAAAGTCGTAGCATTGTTGCCCGCACCTGCCTTGTTCCAAGGGCTATTTACCACCGTTCTGTTCCCAAAATTAGGACTTTCCAAAGGCAAATCATATACATTAAAATCATTTGTGGCTAAAGTTGCTTGTGTCCCTTCTATCCCATCTTCCTCACAGTTCTCGCTTCTCACTGCTAACTTCTCACTGCTCACTGCTGACTGTTCACTGTTTACTGCTAACTGCTCACTGCAAACTGAAAAATCGCATTGTGCGACCCAGTTGTTTTTTTCAAGCACTTCGCCCGTTGTGGTAGCAACCCGCACTTCCCACCAATTTGCACGCGTTTTTTCGTGAATGAGAAGGTTCCAGCAAAGGCTCACGCTGCCATCTTCTTGCTTTTGCCAGACGAGTTCAGCAGGGATTTGTTCCTGTGAAATGCCCGCATTACTCAACAGCACTTTTTGGGAAAGATTGCCAGCTATGGGCGATTTTTCTTCCGAAATACGAGAAATCGGTTCCGAAATCGTAAGCCCAAGATGCGTAGCAGCTTTTTGAAGAGCTGTTTCAGGCGAAAAAGTGAGGCTTTGCCCTGTAATTTTTTGGGCAATACGGGGTACAAAACGGTTTGCACTCACAAAAATACGCCCATCTTTAGCAACCACGACATTGAGCAAGGCATTAAACACCTTCACGCCTTGATAGGTTTGTGCCAAAAAAATGTGTTGAATCTCCTGCGAAGTGTAGGAGTCGCTCACAACCGCATCACGAAGGTCGGTTTTGTCTAACTTCAGGTCTTTGAGATGTTGCGACAAATGCGTTTGAACGGCAGGTGGCAGTTGTTGGGCTGAGAGCTGCAACATACATAACAAGGAGCATAAAACGAGGAAAGTAACTTTTTTCATATAAAAAATAATGAATAGAGGACTTTTGCATTTTGCCACGAATTACCCGAATTTGCACGAATTAACAGCCAAAATTCGTGAAATTAGGGGCGATAAAAGGTACTTTTGCATAAGTCCATAGATAATAGGTGTCTGCCATTTAATTTTGAGCTATAAGGAATAGAAAATAAATAACATAACAATTTCATTTTGGGAATTTCTTAGTGCCGTAGGCACGAAATATTTATAGAAAATGGAATTCTCCCCCCCAATTTATTGCGTTTCTCGTGCAAACGCTAAAAAAAAGAGGGAGGG
>JAYUZN010000876.1:0-5512 GCA_043751755.1 Bacteroidota bacterium
GACAGGCAGCGCAACTTTAACGGCAAATGTAGCATCAGGCACGCCTTCTTATATTTGGAGATTGGCAGGGTCTATCGTTCCCAATGCCAATACAAACACGTATATGCAAACGGTTACGCTTTCTCAAAACAACAAGGTAGTAAGCGTAGAAGCTGCTTATACAAATGGCTGTACAAGAGCTTCGTCGAGTAGAACCGTAAAATTAGTAACTGCAAATTGCTTTGCAAAGATGGGTACAGGCGAGTTTGAAAACCTCGAACCCGAAACCTTGTCTATGTCTGCCTATCCCAATCCTGCCCACAACGAACTCAATGTAGCGATTTTGCATTGCGAAGTAAATGTGGCTAAGTTGGTATTATACAATACTTTGGGGCAGGTGATGATGGAAAAAATAATCTCTGTGAGAGACGGCGCAGCCAATGAAATCTTAGATATAAGTGGGTTTCCTGCGGGAATATACCTGCTCACGCTGCCCCTCAATGGTCCGCAACTTGTGCAAAAAGTGGTAAAAGAGTAGGAATTTACGCAAATAAAGATAGAGAAAGGCGCGGATTTTACATAGATGGTGATACATCTGTGTAAGTCCGCGCCTTTAATTTTTAAGATAGAACTTACGCATTTTGCCACAAATTATCCGAATTTTCAAGAATTATACTACAAATGGGATGGATTTTTCGTAAATTTTCCTGGAAACATGTCATTTCTTCAAGAAATGACATGTTTCCAGGAAAATTCCTACAGTAAAGAAAAAAGAGCTAATTTTTTCGCTTTTGAGCCTAAAAAACCGCAAAGTTCGCAAAGAAAGCCCACGCAAAGAACGCAATTTATCGTGAGCGCAGCCGAACTAAGCTGGTAATTTTGAGTTATTCCTTTGCGTTCTTTGCGGTTCCTTTGCGAACTTTGCGGTAAAATGAGAGATATTTGTCGTAAAATGAGAGATATTTGCGTTTTGTCAGCTCCATTTTCTTTACAGCAGGGGAAAATTTACCCCTCTGTGAAAATCTGGGGTAAAAAATCCGCAACTTAAGCCGCAGGAATCTCCACAAAAAACGTAGCCCCTTTTCCTTCCTCACTCTCAAACCACAACCTGCCTTTATTGGCATTTACAAAAGTTTGGCACAAATTCAGCCCCAGACCTGTCCCTTTTTCTCCCGAAGTGCCTTCTACACTTTGTCCTTTTCCTTCCAAAAGCGTAAGTTTGAGTGATGCAGGAATCCCTATGCCTGTATCTTTTACGGCAATCGTAATATTTTTCTCATCTTCATTCAAAAAGCCCGAAACGTCAATCTGTCCACCTTCTGGGGTAAATTTAAGGGAATTAGAAAGCAGATTTCTCAAAACCGTAGCCAGCATATTTGGGTCAGCAAAGCCCATCAAATCCTCTGAAAGAGCATTTTTTAGCACTATTTCCTTGTTTTCTGCCACTTCTTTCAGATTAAACCAAGCCTCTTGCAAAGCCTCTTCAACATAAAAAGGCTTGGTTTTAGGCTGTATGCCTTTGAACTGCCCCGCAGACCACAACAATAAATTATCCATCAATAACAACGTATTATACAGCTTAGTTTCCGCAGATTTGAGCAAAGAAAAATCAGCATTTGTGGGACTCATACCTCTCTGCAAGACCTGCAAAACGCTATGCAAATGGCTCAACGGCGAGCGTAAATCGTGCGAAACAATCGAAAAAAGGCGGTCTTTGGTCTGATTTAGTGCTTGAAGTTGGTCTTTTTGCTGCAAAATAGCGTTATTTTGGTTTTGTAGCAATTGGTTTGCTTGCTGCTTTTGCCGATAATTCCAAACCGCCACAATCACCGCCATCAATAAAACAAACAAGCCGATGACAAGGTAATTTCTTTGTTGGTTTTTGAGCTGAATAGAATCACCAAGCAACTCAATTTCTGCGTTTTTATGGGCTACTTCATACCTTGTTTGAATCGTAGAAAGGCTATCTTTGTTCCTTGTTTCTTGAATGCTATCCATCATTTTATTGGACATTTTTTCGTGAAAAAGTGCCTGTTCATAGTTGCCCATCTGCTCATAAATATGCGAAAGTGTAACATTGAGCCATTGCTGGTCACCCGTTGTGTAAGAGGCTTTTGTCAATAAAATACGGGCTTTTTGGCAGTATTCGAGGGCAAGTTGAGGCTGTTTTATATCGAAAAAAAACTCCGCAAAACCAATGGCTGCATTTCCTTCTAAGCCATAATGTTGCATGGAATGTGCCAAATCAAGCGATTTTTCCAAAAAATGGGTGGCTTCTGTAAGCTTTTTTTGCTGCCCATAAGCTTTTCCCAAAGCCCCATAAAAAATAATAGTGGAAACCTGCGTGCCTACTTTTTCCCAAATCGGAAGCCCTTTTTGATAATACACAATCGCAGAATCCCATTGCTGTTGTTCATAAAAAATCTCTCCAAGATTCAATAATCCGCCTGCATATAATTTCCTGTTTTCAGGAATTTCCAAGTCCGATTGTTGTTGAAGAGGCAAGGCATATCGGTAATATCGTTCAGATTTTGAATAGTCATTTTGGTACTTGTAAAAAGAGCCCAAGCGAAAATTGGCTAAAATATAATTGGCAGTATCTTTTGTTTGTTTCGCCAAATCGTAGCATTGATTGAGGAGAGTAAGTGCCTGCGAGAACTGTGCAGTAACGGTATAAATGTAAGCAATTCGCAGTTGACTATTGACTATGTTGTGGGTGTCCTTCACGCTTTGTGCGATTTTCAAACGCTGTTTGGCGCAGTATTCCAAAGAATCGAAGCCCTCGCCAATGTTCATATACAGCCGTTCTTTTGCGTCCCAAGCCTTCATTTTGTCTTTTACATCTTGCGTTTTCTCGCTCCAACCTATTATATTTTTCACCATTTTTCTTTGCCCTTCAAACGAATAAATAACGCCATAATTGCGGTAAAAATCATGCAAAATATTCACTTTTTCGGATAAATTAGGTACGTTAGTTAGCCTTTTTTCAATAGAATCCAATGCTTTTTGTTGAGAAAAAGCAGAGAAGAATAACAGAAGCCAGAAAGTAAAAGTGAATGTTTTAGTCATCAATAACATGACAATTTATTATGAAGGCTTGCAAAGAAGAAGAATATATGCTATCGTTTTATTTCGGGGCAAATGTAGTTATTTTTTGCGATATATCATACTTCTCAACGCTGCCAGCTGGACTGTCAAAAATTAGGCGCAATCTTGCTCCCATTTTTTGCGTTGTATTCGGCGTTTAGTTCTGGCATTTGTGGTAAGTCTGTCCGTAATTTTTTGGGAGATTTCGTGATTTGTATATTTTTCTAAGGCTTGTTTACAGTCTTGTATTTACTTACTTCAAACAAGTTCAAAAAGCGGGATTTGCTACGCAGTTGGGGCGGCATACAAGCCGCATTTTTGCCATTTTGCCACTTTTTGCGCAACACACTTACTCCTGCCATCAAATCCATAAAGGCAGGCAATTTCTTGTATTCTCGTTCCAAAAAACTTGCCATATAATGCGTACAATCCCAGGTAGAAATGCCTTCACGCTCTTTAATCCCATTTAAGAGGGCATGTCCCCTATCAGAAGTTGTATAGCTTATGGTCGCACCTGCATAAGGGCGGCTTAGATTTGTAGCGAGGTATTGGTCTAAGGAATGGGAATTATATAAAGTAACAATTTAATAGTCCCGTAGGGACATAGCAGATAGTTTAATTTTGGAACTAAAAAAAGAAGCCCCAAAAAGGGTAATTTTGTGTTCTTTTGCCCCTTTAGGGGCAAAATATCGGTAGCCTGATGAAAAACGCGCCAATTATTGGTATGTTGGGGATTTTTATTTTATAGTTTTTCTATTTCTTCTTGTGTAAGTTTTGTATATAACATAATCTTTGCAATAGTTTCACCTTCTTGTTTCATTACTTTTGCTATTTCTATTGTTTTATCTTCTTTTGCTGTATCAGAAACCGCTTTTACACCCAAATAAGTCATCCTACTTTGCTCATATTCTGTTCTTTGTTCAGGGGTAAAGTTAGCAACCTCTGCTGTATCAAATGCTTTTTTGAACATTTTTTGGTTCAATATTTGGGGGATATGTTCAAAGCTTTCTAAGTTTTTGAGAAAATATGCCCATTTATCAAATTTTGTTTTTAACTCGCTTTCTGTTTTTTTGAAAGCAGGCATCTGCAAAAATTTATAATGAAGCTTATCATAAAACACCTCACAATCTTGGTCTTTGAGTTTTACGTCTCGGTAAAACTTCGCCTTTTCCTCTTTTTCATCATAGAAAAAATCCAAAACTGCCACAAAGTAAATTACTTTTAATTCAAAGTTCCACTCTCCTACCTGTGCTTGTTCTCGAATGGGGAAAGTAGTATAAAACAATGCCCTATCTTTAAAAAATTTCACTTTCGCTTTTTGCATTTCTACGATAAAGCGGTCTCCATTTTTTGCAATACAATGAATGTCAAAGAAAGCCTTGCGGTCTTCAACAGAATCTGGAAGGTTTTCGGTGTTGTGAAAGCTCAAATGTTTGATTTTATGACGTGACGGCAACAACTGATTCAAAAAATCAATCAATAAATCTTTGTTGCCCTCCTCTCCAAAAAGTTTTTTAAAGCCAAAATCTGTGTATGGATTAATGTATTTTGCCATGAAAAGTTATCTTTGAATTACAAAACAAAGGTACATAAATTTTGCCCTATTTGCAAAAAATAATTTTGCCTTTCGTACTTTCGTATAAGCAAATCACTGTTCATCTTCCGCAATCACAATCAAATAATCGTTTTGTTTGAGCGAAAAACGCCTGTCTTTCGCAGGATTGAGGATAATGCCAAAATGCTCTTCAGGCTTTTCTGCAGCATCTCCCATGCGTACCCCGATACAAATCTCCGCCCTTTTGCGTGCTGCCGCCAACAAATCCGCAAAATCGACCGTTACTTCCGCGTCACTTGTATAAAGATTCAACGGTTTGACATAAATCTCGCTGCCATCTGCCTGAAAAAGCTCCTCATACACATATTTCAAACGAGGTTGCTCACTCAACTGCGCCAAAATCTTGGTTATCATTTTGTTGCTAATGATAAAATCATCTACATCAGTCTGTTGTATAAGTTCTTGATTTTCGGAATTGAGGATTTGCGTCAAAATCTTGGTGTCATCTTTACTTTTGCCCAGCGTTTTGCGGATTTTGCGCAAGATTAACAAAATCATCAAGGTATCAGAATCCACTTTTTCGGGGCTTTGTTCACCCGAATCCTGCGACAAAATAAGCACATTGTCATAATCCAAGGGATTCACCGAAGCCAAACTATCCAAAGACATAGGGCTTTTTTCGATAAGATTGATGCTAAACGCAGGGATTTTGGCTTGCAAAGCTGCAATAGCTTCCCGTATTTGTTCGGAAGGTAGCTCAAACATTACATCAAAAACGGTTTTTTCGCTCAAATAATCTACAGATTCTCGAATGAAAATCTCCGAAATATCATGCCAGCCCAACATCAAAATCCGCTTAGATTTCTTCTGCATTTTGGCAGTCGAAGGCTT
>JAYUZN010000877.1:0-9059 GCA_043751755.1 Bacteroidota bacterium
TGGGGTAGAACTACTGAACTATCTTCCTGATAATGCGTGGTTTATGTCCACACCTGCGCTTTTTGATATAGAAAAGTTAAGGACTTATTCTGTCTATACAATTTCAAAAATGACCCCAGATTTTGTTTTTTCTCCTAAATTAAGACAAATGAATGGGCATCATAAAATAGTAACCGAAAAAATGATTGAGATAGAGATAAAAACATTTCCTATTGAAAATGAATCGCTTGCAATAGAAAAACTTGCCGAAATAGGAGCAAAAAATATTCAAAAAGGGTTATATACACATACTTTTTATCTGACTATCGCAGAAAATCAGACAAGAGATTTGGCAAGCTTGCCCTTCATCTATTTCATTTCTGAAAAAATACCAGAGCCGCAGCTCGAACTCTCCTATCGCAACACCGTAGGCAGGGCAAATTACCTTTCTTCGGGCATCAATGGCATGAATTTCAACGGAGATGGCGTAACCTTGGCGATAGAAGAAGGAGGCATTTTGGATACATTAAGCATTGATTTTCAAGGACGTAAGAAAGAAAGAGTTGCGGGAAATTCCGTTTCTGGACACAAAACGGGCTGCCACCAAAACGCAGGAGGGGCAGGAAATTATGACCCCAAATATCGGGCAAATGCTTGGGGAGCGGAGATTCTTTCCTTAGATGCCAGCACTTGGTCGTACTATGACACCGCAAATTTGCGTATGGCGAGCCATTCCTACGGCTGGGGTGTGAGTGGCGGATATTGGGCTGGAGCAGCCGACCACGACCAACAAGTGCGTTTGCAGCCGTCTATGATGCACTTTTATTCGTCTGGAAATGTGGGAAGTGATACCTGCAATTATGGCATTTACAACGGAATTGCGGGCTGGGCAAACCTCACAGGCGGCAGCAAACAGGCAAAAAATATAATGGCAATTAACAATACTTCGCCTTATGATTCTTTGAGTTTTGGGAGTGTGGGACCTGCTTTTGATGGCAGAATAAAGCCCGATGTATGTATAGAAGGTTGGGAAGGAACGTCTTATTCTTCGCCAAAAGCGGCAGGTATGATGGCACAATTATATCAAGTTTGGAAATTACAACATGGCGGAATAGAGCCAAATTCGGGCTTGATAAAGGCTTTTATGCTCAATACGGCTGATGATTTGTACAATCCTGGTCCCGATTTTCGCACAGGTTTTGGCAGAATAAATGCCCGTAGAGCCTATAATGCTATCAATAATAACGCCTTTTTTGTAGATAGTTTGGGAAATGGGGCAACAAAACAGCATACTTTGACTGTACCAGCGAATGTGAAAGAAGTGCGTATGTTGTTGTATTGGACGGATTATGAAGCAACTGTAAATGCCGCAAAAGCCCTTGTCAATGACTTGAATTTCAGCGTGGTAACGCCTTCAAATGCCACTTTTTTACCTTGGAAATTGAATCTTTTTCCCCATGCAGATAGCTTAGACAACCCTGCAACAAGAGGCGTAGATTCTTTGAATAATGTAGAACAAATTACCCTTGCTAACCCTGCGGCGGGCAATTATACTTTGTCTGTAAATGGATATCTTGTTCCGCAAGGACCTCAAAAATATTGGATTGTCTATGAGTTTCTTTATAATGAATTGACTTTGACCTATCCCATTGGAAAAGAGCAATTTGTGGCGGGCGAACAGGAGATAATTCGCTGGGATAATTATGGCGGAAATGCCGCTATTTCGGTAGATTTTTCTGCCGATAATGGCGCAACTTGGGCGAATATTGTCAGTAATTTGCCCAATGGACAAACGCAATATGAGTGGACGATTCCTGCAATTATGACGGGACAGGGCAAAATTCGGGTGCAAAGAAATGCCTTGCAAAGTGCGTCTATTTTGCCTTTTAACATAATGCCTGTGCCACAAAACCTGCACAGAATCTGGTCTTGTGGGGATTCTTTGATGCTGAAATGGGACGCTGTAACGGGAGCTAATCAATACAGAATCACCCGTTTAGGGCAAAAATATATGGATAGTGTGGGCATTACAACTTCCACGCATTTCAAAGTGAAAAATGTGAATCCTACGACAGGTGAATGGCTAAGTGTACAGGCATATAGCCCTCAAAATGCCCTTAGTCGCAGGGCTTTGGCATGGAATACGCCCGTAGGAGATACGAATTGTGTGCCATTTGACGCGAGTATGCTCCAACTTTCTCCCTACAAAAGCGGCTATTATCCTGATTGCTACACCGACCATAACAGGCTGTTGAAGGCTACTTTTCAAAATAATGGGCTTAATTCCATTCAAAATGCGACCCTCAAATATCAGCTTGACGGCGGCACTATATATACGTCACTTTTTGTGGGAAATGTGGTTTCGGCAGATGATATGAGTTTTGCATTTACGGACAGTATTGCAGCTTTAACAATCGGCACACATCTTTTGAAAGTTTGGGTAAAAGTAACGGGCGACAATAATGCTGCAAATGACACGCTGCAAGCTACGATTATTGTCTATGCTTCTTCGACTGTGAATGTCAATACTCTCCAAAACTTTGATGCTTTTACGGCTTGTAGTACGGCTTGGGGCTGCGAAACGGAGATTTGCGCTTTATCTGCGGGCTGGTTTAATGTTCCTAACACGCCCACGATTTTGGGAGATAGCATAGATTGGCGTACCCTAAGCGGCGCGACAGGCACAGGCAGCACAGGACCTGATTTCGACCATACAACAGGCACAACGGGCAATTATCTCTATTTGGAAACGTCTGGAAACAACGGAAATGGCTGTCAATACAAGGAGGCGCGGCTACATTCGACTTGCATAGATTTGGGCGGAACGAGCAATGCTTCGTTGGATTTTTGGTATCATGCGTATGGTGGCACGATTGGCAATTTGAATATAGATGTCTTGGGAGATGAGGGCTGGAAAACGAATGTAATGCCTGAAATTGCAGGCGACCATGGCAATATTTGGCTGAATCAAGTCGTGAGTTTGGATAGTTTTGCAGGAGAAAGGGAAGTTGTGGTCAATTTTCGTGCGCAAACAGGCGGCGGATATACGGGCGATTTTGCGATAGATGATGTGAAAACCTCCAGTTTGCCTACAGCGAATTTTGCCCTATCAGATACGATTTGCCTAAGCCCGAATCCTGTAGTTCTGAACAATACTTCGGTCAATGCCTTGATTTACACTTGGACGATTTCGCCCAATACTTTTTCTTTTGCCAATGGAACGAATCTGTATTCTGTAAATCCTGCCATTCTCTTTTCCACTACAGGTGTATATAACATTCAACTTACAGCGAATAATGCCAATGGAATTGATATTTTTACCCAACAAGTTACGGTTATCAATCCATTAAGTCCTTTTACAATTACTGCGAATAACACTACGATTTGCGAAGGAGACACCCTCATTTTAACTGCAAATGTAGCCAATTACAATGGAATTTATATTTGGGAATGGCTGGGACTTTCGGATACTACCACAGGTCCTGTGTTTGTCCTTCCCAATACACCTGTTTCTAATGCAGGGGCTTTTACTTGTACGATTAGCAATTTTTGTGGAAATATGCTGTTTACTACCAATATAAATGTCATTCCTTCGCCTTTGATTTCTCTTGGAAATGACCTTTCGATTCTTACCAATCAAAGTATTACGCTCAATGCAGGTGCGGGCTTTGCGGGGTATGAATGGAATAACAATGCAGCCCTCAATCAGCCGATTTTTGTGGTAAATGGGGCGCAAACAGGTATAGGGACTTTTCCGTATTTTGTAGAAGTTACAGATATAAATGGCTGCAAAAACGCTGATACTGTGTTAGTTACCGTCAATTTATTTATCAGCATTTCTGCGGCAGAAACGGCAACAGATGTCATGTTATATCCGAATCCGAATCATGGCAGTTTTTATATTTCTATAGATGCGGCTTCTGGGCAGGAATTGTCTTTGCAAGTATTTGATGTTTTGGGTAAAAAAGTGGCAACAGAAACCTATATTTTGCAAAAAAATAGCCCACATCTTTTGAGCCTCAAAAATGTGGCAGCAGGGGTTTATACCTTAGCATTGACTTGGGGAAATGAGAAAAGGGTGATGAAGGTGCAAGTTGAATAGGCTTTATTTCACGCAGATTCTCGCAGATGGGGACGCAGATTTTCGCAGATTAAAGAATATTTGCGAAAATCTGCGGTTTAATCTGTTCAACTCTGCGTGAACTTACACTGCTATCACGCTTTTCACTTCTGGAATCATGCGGGTAAGCAGCCCTTCAATCCCTGCCTTGAGCGTAACCATAGATGAAGGACATCCCGAACAGCTCCCTTGCATTTTTAAACTAACCACCCCATCTTCAAAGCCCTGATAAATAATATCTCCGCCATCTTTCTCTACGGCAGGGCGCACACTTTCATCTATGATTTGGCGGATTCGCTGCTCCAATTCCGACTCATTTATCGGCGCATCTGCCTCAATTTCAAGGTATTTGCCTGTGAGAATGGGCTGTCCAGAAGCCAAATAAGATTTCAAAAAATCTTTGACCACAGGAATCACTTCCTCCCACGCAAAATCATTGCCTTTGCTCAAAGTGATAAAGTTTTTCCCTACTAAAATGCCTTCTGTAAAGCGAAAATCAAACATTTTTTTTACCAAAGGCGCATCTTCTAATGCTTCAATCGAAGGGAAATCTGCTGTGCCTTTTTTCAAAAAAGTGTAGCCCGTTACAAACTTCAAAGAAGCAGGATTGGGCGTAATTTCGGTATATATCATGTCAAATGTTGTTAAATCGGTTAATATTTTGCGCTTTTCGCGCTGTATTTTTGCCTTGTGGGTTTTAGTAGCGAAAATTAGCGAAAACACCCATGTTATCGGAATTTCATTTTTTCAGACTGTCTATGTTTAACACATTTACCTCTGAGTCAATGTTAATAAAATCGTCCCAATCGTCCGAAAGTAAATCCGCACCCAAATATTTAGCCGTAGCTAAAATGATTGCATCGGGGAGTTTTATCTTTCTTTTCTTAGATTGTTTATAAGCTATCCCATTTTCAGCGATAGCCATATTCACCTCTACGACTTCCACTAACTCAAAAAAGGCATCTATTAGGTCTTTTTCGTGAGTATTTTGGAAATCATACCCGTATGTTTCCATATACATAATAATAGAAACATAAAATTCGTCATAAAGTGCTATCAAAGCATCAACCTTAATTCCTTGCTTAGACAGCAATATGAGTACATTGGTATCCAATAATGCCTTAGTTCCACTCATTTCTAAGTTCTTTTTGCCATTTTACGCCATCTGTAACCTTGCTAAAAATATTTTTATCTCCCATCTTCAACATAATCTCACGCAGCCTTTCTTTTTTAGCCGAAAGGTTTATAGGTTTGTCCGCAAGAATAATAATTCGGGCGAAAGTATTACTGTATGCCGAAAACTCTTTGGGCAACCGAATAATACCCGCTTCTATATGTGTTGAAAATTCTAATGCTTCCATGTGTTTAGTTTAATAAAAAAATATCAGCAAAGGTACGAATTAAGTGCCAAACGGCAAATTGTTTTTCCAGTCATTGATGATAGGTTTTCCCTCATTATCATCATAAACAATCACAAGCACCTTTTTCTCCCCAAAAATCCTTACCTTTGTCAACAGTTAGCAGTGAACAGTTAGCAGTAAACAGTTATTTTTCATTTTTCATTTTTCATTTCCTTCATGAAAATATCATACAATCGTCTCAAAGACTACGTTTCATTCACATACAGTCCCGAAGAATTGGGCAAAGTCCTCACAGGCACAGGCTTAGAAGTCGAAGGCATAGAAAAAGCAGGTGGCGTGCATTTTACCTTTGAAAACGTCTTTGTAGGCTTTGTAGAAACTGTTGTCAAACACCCTGACGCAGATAGATTGCGGGTTTGCACCGTAAATATAGGGCAGCCCGAAAAGCTCACTATCGTCTGTGGTGCGCCAAATGTAGCTGAAAATCAGACTGTTGCAGTGGCAGTTGTAGGCGCAATTTTGTATCCTACAGGCAGCACAGAACCTTTGAAAATCAAAAAAGGAAAAATTCGTGGGCAGGAGTCGCAAGGCATGATTTGTGCCGAAGACGAGTTAGGAATTGGCACTGACCATGACGGAATTATGGTCTTGTCAGGCGATTTGAAGGTGGGAACACCTTTGGCAGAGGCTCTCACTTCTGATGCAGACTATAGGTTAGAAGTGGCAATTACCCCAAATCGCATAGATGCAGCTTCGCATATTGGCGTGGCAAGAGATGTGGCGGCTTTTCTCAAAAGTGAGCTAACAATGCCGTCAATTTATGATAAAAGCAGCCTTTCTGCCCCAAATCCTATTGCGATAACCATAGAAAATCCCGAAAAATGTCAACGTTATGTGGGAATTTTTATTCAAAATATAAAAGTGTCCGAAAGCCCTGAATGGCTGAAAACGCACCTACAAACGATAGGTTTGCGCCCTATCAACAACATTGTGGACATTACCAATTTTGTAATGATGGAATTGGGGCAGCCACTTCATGCCTTTGATGCAGATAAATTAGTTGGAAATCAAGTAGTTATTCGTACTTTGGCAGAAAATCAGGCTTTTGTTACCTTAGACGAAAAGGAAAGAAATATTTTGGCTGGGCAAGATTTGATGATTTGTGATGCTTCTGCGCCCAAATGTATTGCGGGCGTTTTTGGCGGTTTGAATTCAGGGGTTACGGCAGAAACAACCAATATTTTTCTTGAATCTGCCTATTTTGATGCCACTTCTGTGCGCAAAACCTCCAAACGTTTAGGCATTAGTACGGATTCTTCTTTCCGTTTTGAGCGAGGAGCAGACCCGAATATGTGCGAATTTGCAGCTTTGCGAGCTTTGCTGTTGATAACAGAGTTGGCGGGCGGCAATCCTTCTGTGCTTACAGACATAAAATTGCAGGAGTTTCTGCCTTTGGAAATCGAACTTTCTATTGCACGCACACAAACGATTATTGGAAAAGAGATTCCTAAAATAGAAATTATAGCGATTTTGAAGCATTTGGATATACTTGTTTCTGCCGAAAAAACGGAGGATTTGCTGACTTTGCAAGTGCCTGCTTATCGGGTGGACGTAACTCGTCCGCAAGATGTTATGGAAGAAGTTTTGCGGATTTATGGCTTTAATAACATTCCTTTTCCCGAAAAAATGTTTCTTTCTCCGCAATATGGCAAACGGCAAGAACCCTATCGTTTGTTGCAACAAATCTGCAATAGCTTGTCGGCTGGGGGATATTACGAAATTTGGAATAACTCGCTTATTTCTGCCAAATATGCTTCTGAAATGGCTGTTCCTATCCTCAATCCTTTGAGCGAAGAATTGGCGGTTATGCGGGAAAGCCTTTTGTGGGGCGGTTTAGAGACCCTTCGTTTTAACCAAAATCGGCAAAACGAAAACTTGGCTTTGTACGAATTTGGCAAAACCTATTGGAAAAAAGAAAAGGGTTATGGCGAAAAAGAATGGCTTTGTCTATGGCTCACAGGCGCAAAACATGACTTGCATTGGGAAAGCAAAGCCCCAAAATCTACTTTTTTTACCCTCTCAAAAGAGGTAGAAAAAATGGCAAAATGGCTGGGCATCAAAGGGGATATTCGGGAAGTAGCCCACGCAGAAATGGATTATGCGGTAGAATTTGTAGCCAAAAAACAGGTATTAATGACTTATGGAAAAGTAAAACAACAATATTTACAAGACTTTGACATTAGGAATGAGGTGTTTTATTTGATAGGAGATTGGGAAAAAATGGTGAAAATGTACTTTGAAAAGGACATTATTTACCAAACGATTTCGCAATATCCGGGGATTCGGAGAGATGTGAGCATGTTTGTGGATTCAACAGAGACTTTTGAAAATATCCGTAAAATGGTTTTGCAAGTCAATCCGCAACTCATTCGCAGCGTGGAATTGCATGACGTATATATGGGAAAAAACATAGAAACGGGCAAAAAAAGCTACTTGATTTCGTTTTTGTTGCAAGATGATAGCCGCACTTTGGAAGATGCTGTGGCAGATAAAACTTGGGAAAAAGTGTGTAGAACCTTGGAAAATCGGATAGGGGCGCAGGTAAGAGTGGGGTGATTTCATAAAAGCTGTTTTTGTAGCCACGAATTGCACGAATTTTCACGAATTAACAGCCCTAACTCGTGAAAATTCGCAGCAATGCGTAAGTCCTATTCTATTCCTTTGCAAAAAACTGTTGATACTTTTTCCCCTCTTCATTTATGACTTCTAACAAATAAGCTCCTTGCGCCAAGGCACTCACATTCCACTCATAAACAGGAGTATTCCCCTCAAAATGCTTTTGCATCACCTTTTTCCCCAATTTATCATAAATAACTGCCTCCACAGCACGCACTTCTGTGCAAGCCCCTATGAGTTTAAGGGTGAGGATATTCTGGGTAGGATTGGGATAGACTTCTATAAAAACCGCCGAATTTGCCAAAGTGACGTGATTAGATTCTGCCTCATTTCCATTTATATCTGTTATCAATACCCGATATTCGTCTGAGCATGCATAATTTTTGTCCCAATATTCAAAACGGGAATTTGTGCTGCTAAACAAGGGAGTAAAGCTCATATCCACGTCCTTTTTTTGCAACTCAAATACGTCTCCTTCCTGTGTGCCTTTTCCTACAAAGTTCAGCCTATTCGACTCCTGTTTAGTTTCTCCTTCAAGGACAAGGCTCTCTACGGGCAAAGGAATCAAAAAAGTATTCTCCACGATATTGCTTGTTCCTATATCACAAGCGCAGCCCATCTTCATGATTAATTGAGCGGAGTTGCAGCTCGCAGTAATCGTTTCGCTTAATTGATACGTGCCATTAGAGCTTATGGGAGACGCGATATTATATGTGTATAACAAAACATCTACATTAGAAATTACGCCATTACTATCCACATCACAATATATATAAACGGGCTGATTGGCTTCGCTGCTATAAGTGCTTTCTTTTGTTATAAGCGCATTAATTATTAATTGACCACTGCCAGGATAATTGGAAAAGGAAACATTGGAAACACTATAGTAAGGAAGATGTACCTCAAAAACGGCAGAAGAGGTG
>JAYUZN010000878.1:0-3260 GCA_043751755.1 Bacteroidota bacterium
ATATTGATACCTTTTTTCTAATTCTTCTTTATATGCTTGAAATTGTTGCCAAAAATAAGGATATTCTTTTTGTATTTCTTCTTCTTGTAAATTTTCTGTTATGAAAATATATTTTGTTATATTTTTTGAAAAAAAAGGCTGTAAATCTTTCGCTTTTATAACCTTTAAAGTGGCTTTTTGTTCTTTTTCGCTTAAAATATGTCCGTTTAATTGAAAGGCTTTGTCTAAACCGCTAACTAAACCATTTCCTATGTCGCAATAATCGCCAATCCTATCATATTCTTCGAGATTTTCTTTAAATAAATCAAGTGCCTCATGTTGATTTTTCTTTTTACAAGCCTTTTCCAGAGCATTTAAGGCTAATTGTGTCTCATCACTTGCCAATAACCATCTGGAATTGAGCTGAAATGGGCTAACTGTCAAATATTCTGCTTCTTTTAAATAGCTTTTATTTTTAAGAGCTTGTAACATTTCAGCAGTCAATTTTTGTTGTGCATAAAACTTTGCAACTTTAATGGTAGGTTCGGTTTGCTTTGTCTTTACAAATTTGAAAATAACAATAGAAACGGTTACTTTTTCAAAAATAGGGGTTTCATTAAAATGATAGATTTCTTCAAAATAGCCGTTCATAACCATATAGTTACGAAGGGAATCAGCATGAGTTGTATTCATCCAATATTCAGGACAAATAAAAATAAGTTGCCCCTTATCTTTCAATAATTCAATAGATTTGAGGATAAAAATATACAAATAATCGCAGAGGCTATTAAAATATTTATTCCAAAGAAGATGATTTAACAGTTCATTTTTCAATGTTTCTTCCAAATTTTTCCAACGAATATAGGGCGGATTTCCAATAATTAGGTCATATTTTTCGGTAATATTGGCAGAAACAAAGCTCTCATATTTGACACAATCAAAGTTTTTTGCCAAGTCATTATCGATTTCATAAGCAGTAATATGGGTAAATCCTTTGTTTTGCAAGCATTTTAAAAACACGCCTTCGCCACAAGAAGGCTCCAAAATAGTAGAATCTTGCGTTATTTCTGCCAAATCTATCATAAAATTAGCCACTATTTCAGGCGTGAAATACTGCCCAAATTTGTTTTTAGGCTTGTTTTTTTCTACAATAAACATTTTTTGTACATTTATAACGGTATAAAAGAGAGAACTATTCAAAACTCAATTCCCCTCAAACAGCCCGTACAACTCCCCTTGTACCTTCTGAAACACATGGCTCAAGTCTTCAGGTCTGTTTACATAATCACATTCATTTACATTGATAATGAGGACTTTACCCAAATCATAGCTGCCAATCCATTCCTCATAACAATGATTCAAATCTTCCAAATATTTGATGCTGATGGAACTCTCATACTCGCGTCCCCGTTTTGCTATATGCTCTGTGAGTTTTGGCACGGTTGCCCGCAGGTAAATCAGCAAATCTGGAGGCGTTACCTGTTTGCTCATAGACAAAAAAAGATTGAAATAATTTTCAAAATCGCGGGTTTGCATCAGCCCAGAATCATGCAGGTTTTTGGCAAAAATATAGGCATCTTCAAAAATGGTTCTGTCTTGAATGGTCGTTTTTTGGTTTTGATGAATGGAAACGACTTGATTAAAACGGCTATGCAAAAAATAAATTTGCAAAGGAAAAGACCATTTTAACATATCCTCATAAAAATCCTCCAAATAAGGATTGTCCTCTACGGATTCAAAATGTGCCTCCCAGCCAAACTGCGCCGAAAGTTTCTTGACCAACGTGGTTTTGCCTGCGCCAATATTGCCAGCAACTGCTATATGTTTCATGGTTGTGTATATTTGGGTGCAAAGATAGGAGAAAAATAGAAAAGTTGGGTGTTTTTATAGCCACAAATTACCCGAATTTTCACGAATTAACTGCCCTAACTCGTGAAAAACCGCACAACTTAAGAAGCTATTGCGATGGCTAAAAAATGCGTAATGCTGCCGCCAAACACGAAAACATGCCAGATTGCATGGTGATAGGTAAGGCTTTTCCACATATAAAAAGCAGTGCCAATCGTATAAGAAAGCCCTCCTGCTACGATTAAATAGAAGACATGCGTAGGCATATTCTGAAAAGCGGGAAATAAAAACATAGCTCCAAGCCATGCAAGGGCTACATAAAATAAGGTACTTACAAATTTATGTTTTCCCGTAAAAAATATTTTATACACGATTCCTGCCAGATTGATTGCCCAAAAAACAGCTAAAAAAGTCCAAATATCGCTGTTCCCTCTATAAGCAACTCCTATCGAGGTAAAACTCCCGCCTATCATCAAAAAAATGGAACTATGGTCCAAAATACGGACTCTTTGCTTGAAGTCCGCATCTGTAATGGCATGATAAATAGTGGAACTTAAATAGGTCATCAACAAGCCAAAAACGAATAAAATATTGGCATAAGCCATAATATTATCCCTTTTTAGCAAAGGAAAAATGACTAACAAGGGAGAGGCTGCCAAAAAGAAAATGGCAGGAATGCCATGTGTGAGGGCGTTTGCCAACTCTATTTTTTTTTCTGTAAGGTTCATGTTTTATAAGTGTAGTTTCACGCAGATTTTCGCAGATAGTGGACGCAGATTCCCGCAAATAGTATAGAAAATTTTTCTTAATCTGCGAAAATCTGCGAGAAATTTGCGAAAATCTGCGAGAAATAAAACGCAAAGATACGCCCAAAAGTTGAATCTAATGCCCCAAATTTACAATCTATCTTCACTTTTATAGAGCCATTGTGTAGCACTTCTAAGCCTGACCTCTTGAACCCTAAATAAACACCTACCTTATCACAGTTATCGACCCTGCTTTTTCCACAGGCTCACCTAATATATTTTGTGCTGCAACTTTGTAAATATATACTCCTTCTGGCACAGGTTGGCTTTTATATTTGCCGTCCCATTTAAAATCTAAGTCATTAGATTCATAGATTCTCGTACCCCATCTGTCATAAATAGCTATGTGAAAAGCCCCAATATTATAGTGTCCTACATAGAAATAATCATTATTATTTTCGCCATTTGGCGAAAAAGCTGACGGCACAAACAAGCTACTCACAAATTTTACTTCTATGTTTTTGTACGCCTGAACAGGGCAGTCATATTCATTAGTTGCCTCTAAATGAACGACATATCTATGCGGATACAAATATTCGTGGACAGGGTTGCAGCTTTGTGAAGTCGTTTTGTCCCCAAAATCCCATACACAATTGCTTACATTTGTAGGATTTGTCGTGAAGGAAA
>JAYUZN010000879.1:0-4601 GCA_043751755.1 Bacteroidota bacterium
CGAATTAGGAACGTTAATGGTTTTTAGCCACGAATTACACGAATTTGCACGAATTAGGAACGTTAATGGTTTTTAGCCACGAATTACACGAATTAGGAACGTTAATGAGTGTTTTTTCGTAAATCCTAAAGAATAAAACCACATACGCAAAAGGGTTTCAAGCTCCCTAACAGCTTGAAACCCTTGCATATACGTAAATAAATAGCCCTATCTTACGGTGAGCAATCACAGTTTGCTTTCACGCTATTCAACCGAAACACGTACATTGTATAATTTCCTGTTAGCAGTTCTGAAGTAGGTCTTGTATAATGTACACTCACATTCGTATAATATAAACCTGCGACCTGTTTGGGGCAGGCGAAGATTTTGACCTTATTAGGCGTGTTAGGATTGGGAGAAAAACCTGTCCTAATCGTGGCAGAACCCCAAGAAGACGGCAAAACAAAGGTATTGCTTATGGTATTATTGCCTGCACTTGTGGTGGTTGTTACATTTTGCAAAACCTCCTGCGATATGCCGCATTTTGTCCTAAAATTATCAATAATATCTTCTATAACAATAACACAACATACCACTAAAGTATTCGTAGAAGCCACCACATTTTGATTATTGTCAAGTGCGTCCACCCAAATCGTGTTTGTACCTTGCGAAAGTACCTTGCCATACTGCGTAGGATTCAGCCCTACCACATCTTGAAACAAGGTAGAAACAGCCCCTCCACTGCTATTGAGAATGTTTATGCGATAAGAAACTGCTGCCGCAAAAGGAGTCCATGAGAGTTGCAAACTGTCGCAGGGAGTCGTGTTTGCCTCGACTTCACACGTAAAAGGCGGCGTAACATCTGGGGCTTTTCGGATAAAATACACTTCCTCAGACAAGGTTGAAAAGTCGTTTTTGGCGCAAAATTTCTTGCCGCTACAATCTTTTTTTATCGTAGCTTTGTAAAGTTCGCCCACTTTGACAAAGTCCGAAAAGTCTGCAAACTTGACTTTGTGTTCACTTGGGTCGCCTGCGCCATTGGAAAAAGGATAGGTTTGTGCGGCATCTGTAGCGACATTTGTTATCACAATGCTGAAAAGATTGGGCGGACTTGTTGCGTCCCAGCCAAAAACTACTCCGTCTGTTTCCATTCTCAAGACTTGGAAACTTGCGGGAACTTGCTCGCAGTTGCAGCGATTGCCACAAGCATTGACTAAGAATAAACAAAGGCATAAGATAAATGCCTGAAAAAGAGACTGTTTCATAATTGAAAATGGAGAATTGAGAATTGAGAATGGGTAGCACCAGAAGTCGGTAGCTACAAAAAACAAAATACGGGCTTAACCTTCACAAAAGGCATTACATTTTTGAGCATTTTTCAAGAAAAACAGCTTTTTTAAGTACCTTTTTTTTACCTTTGCCTTAAATTCATTCTGAAACTGTTTTTACTGCCCCGAATTTTACCCTAATTTTAACGAATGAGGGCTGTTAATTCGTGAAAATTCGTGTAATTCGTGGCAAAATTCTTCTATCCATCTGCGAAAATCTGTGCGAAAATACGCTACACCTAACAAAATGCGAGACGGGAAACTCATAACAGTTCTCAAAACCTTTGATTCCAAGCAATTCAAACGCCTTCTCAGCTTTGCGCAGTCGCCTTATTTCAACAAAAATACGGAAATCGTTTCATTTCTCACCGTTTTGTTCAAAATATATCCGGATTGGGAGGAGAAAAAGTTGGAAGAGGAATATTTGTATGAAAAAACTTTTCCACATAGCCCTTTTGACAAAAAACGCCTATATTATTTGCGCTCCTATACTTTGACTTTGTTGGAGCAATTTTTGGTGCATGAGGCGGTAGAAACAGAGCCTTTTGAGGCATCTTACAAGCTGTTGAAATTTTATCAAAAGCATCAACTCAATGATTATTTTGAACAAAGCTATGAACAAATGCAGCAATTATTAGCAAAAACACCTGTAAATAATGATAGCACCAATTATAACCGTTTTTTATTGGCTTGGGAAGGGGTGCATTATCAACTGCGCAGCAAAGAGCGGGCAGGAAACCTGAATTTAACCGAAACGCATCATTATTTAGACATTTTTTATTTTCTCAATAAATTGTCCTTACATATTTCAGGTTTATCTTTCGCATATATTGGACATTCCTCTGAAAATCAGGGAATTGATTTATCCCAAATCTTAGCCATTATTCCGCAAACGCCCCATTTGGCAACGCATCATAGCCTCCGTTTTTTGTACAATTATGTAAACCTACTATTATTTCCTAATCATTCGGAACATCAAGAAAAAGCATGGGAATCCCTCAATGAAGACCATAAACAGCTTCCCTTAGAAACAATAAAAGGGCTATATGCTATGTTAAGAAATTTTTATATCTCACAAATCAACAAAGGAGATGTAAAGGCTTCACAAAGGCTGTTTGAAATCTATGACAAACAGCTTCAAAATGGCTTTTTGTTGAATGAAAAACAAGAAATCCCCCTTGCCACTTTTCAAAATATAGCGACTTTGGGCTTAAAACTGCGGCATTTTGAGTGGGTAAAGGCGTTTATCGAAAAATATAGCAAATACCTTGAAAATACGGATAATAACAGCGTAAATGTCTTGCATTTTGTCTGGGCAAAATACCATTTTGAAATCGGAAAATATACAGAGGTCTTGAAATACTTGCATCAAATAACAGAGTTTGCGCATCATTTATTAGACATTCAAGCCCGCAAATTGCTTATGCAAACCTATTATGAGTTGGAGGACATAGAAAGTGTATTGGTGCAAGTCAATAGTTTTCGGGTCTATCTCTCTCGTAATCAAAACCTTACAGAAGATAGAAAACGGACTTATCAAAATTTTGCAGCTGCTATGAACAAATTGGCTTTGACCGATTTTTTGCAAGCCGCTAAGAAAAAACAGAGCTACCAATTTATTCAAAAAATGGAAGACTTTGCGGAAAAAGCGTGGTTTTTGGGGAAAATTGTTTTGTAGTTTATGACAGGTTCGGAGAGTGGCTCACTTTCTAAAAGTGAGCCACTCTCAAACACACATTCACTTCTTCTTCATGCCGTTGTCAGTGTCCTCACTGACAACAATGAACCTCATTTCTTCTTCTTTTTCTCCTTCACCTTTTTGGCAGGTACTTTATAAACATACTCATTTGCTTCACTTGTTGCAATCCATTGATTGTTAAACAAGATATTTTCGCCGTTTTCAAACTGAATTAACACATCATAATCGCCATCTTGCAAGCCCAAAAAGGACACTATGCCCATTTCATCTGTTTTGCCTCTGCGCAAAGTCTCTTGCGGCGTAAAAACCGAAATCTCGGCATTTGGCACAGGCTTGTTGTCGGTGTCTGTTATCACAAACTTGGCAGGATAGATGACCTTTGCCATGATAGAATCCGCTATTGCCGCAGAATCAGCCCTTGCCTTTTCTAAGAAATCATCTTGACTAAACAGGCTCAACATCACAAACATTAAGCCTAAAAAAAGAGTTGTTTGTTTCATTGTATAAAATGTTAGTATTTCGCGCAGATTTTCGCAGATGGCAGCAAATAACGCAGATATATTGCTATAAATCTGCGTTATCTGCTTAAATCCGCGCTCATCTGCGTGAAAAAAAATAAAAAAACATGTCCGAATATTTCTCCCACCCTTCCGCCATCATAGACGAAAATTGTACGATTGGCAAAGATACCAAAATTTGGCATTTCTCCCACATTATGTCTCATTGCAGGCTTGGCGAAAGATGTAATATTGGACAAAATGTTGTCGTTTCTCCTTTTGTTATATTGGGAAATAATGTCAAAGTTCAAAATAATGTGTCCATTTACACAGGCGTTATATGCGAAGATGACGTATTTTTGGGACCTTCTATGGTTTTTACCAATGTGCTCAATCCCCGAAGTGCCGTCAATCGAAGAGGTCAGTATAGCAAGACAATAGTACGAAAAGGGGCAACAATTGGGGCAAATGCGACAATCGTTTGCGGCATCGAAATAGGCGAATATGCCTTTATTGGGGCAGGCGCAGTCGTTTTGCGGAACGTAAAATCTTATACTTTGCTCGTAGGAAATCCGGCAAGGCATATCGGTTGGATGAGCGAATATGGGCATAGGCTGCATTTTGGGGAAAACGGGCAGGCAGTTTGCCCCGAAAGTGGCGACATGTATCTATATCAAGAAGGGAATGTTTCAAAAATGGAAAGAAAGTAGTTTTTTCTGAAACATTATCCTTACCTTTGCCTTGCAGATGACCAGATTTTCTTTTTGACATTTTCTTTTTGACAGGATTTACAAGATAAACAAGATAAGAATAAGGAATATTTCATTTTTCTGCTTCGAGTATGGAAGCGGACGCTTTAAGTAGCAGCCACAAGCGGACACTTGCGGCAGCTACTGGATAACTCTCATTTTTCATTTTTCATTTTTCCTCTATGATTCAATCCATGACAGGCTACGGAATGGGCATCAGTCACTCCGAAAACTACAAAGTAACTGTAGAATTTAAGTCGCTCAATAGCAAGTATTTAGAGCTGATTTTGAAACTGCCACGTACTTATATGAAATACGAGCATCTTCTTCGCAATCAACTCACAAAGGA
>JAYUZN010000880.1:0-5161 GCA_043751755.1 Bacteroidota bacterium
TTTGCATTGATGGAAAAGGCGTATAGAGAAAAAGAGGTTTCGCAAATGTTAAAGCTCATTGCGCCACATCTGACCGAAAAAGCTTGGGAATGGACGAAAAAATGGGCTTCAGATAAAATGGAAACAGGCAAACGCGGGCGGGATTTGTACAATGCGATTGCGCAATGTGTGGCACTTTTTTTACCGATAACAGGCTACGACAAAAAAGCAAAAACCCTCGCAACAGGCTTGCAAGGCATGTATCCGCGTATGACGGCGTTGCGGGAGGAGTTGCAACGGGTGAAATTGTTGTGATTTTCTCGCAGATTTCCGCAGATGGGGACGCAGATTTTCGCAAATAATAAAATGCTAATTTGCCAAAATCTGCGGTTAAATTTGCGAAAATCTGCGAGAAACGAACTCATAGCCGCTCTTTTATCCAGCCTAACAGCATCTCCAAAATCACCTCTTTTTCGGGTTCATTGTGCGGCTCATGAAAAAAGCCTTGTAGCGATTTCCACGTAATATCGCCCTTCACCTTTTGCGCAAATTCCTTGCTGCCGTCATAGCTTATGAGCCTATCGGCGGTGCCATGATAGATAAGTAAAGGCAATTTCCATTTATCGGCATTTGCCAACGCCCATTCGCCCGCATTTTTGGTGCCGATAAACATGGCAGGGCTAATAAAGTCATGCACAAGCGGGTCTTCCTTGTATTTGCGCACCTCATTTGCGTCTCTGCTGATACTCGTTGCGTCTAATTTCGTAGATTGTGTGAAGGCAGGATAGATTTTTATCATCATATTTGCCAAAAACAAATCCACTTTTGACGGCTCAAATGCTAACCGCAGCCAAGGCGAAGAAACTATCACGCCTTTGAGGGCAGGTGTGCGGCGAAGGCTGTAGTTGAGGACTACATTTCCGCCCATGCTATGCCCAAATAAGAAAACAGGTACATTTGGCACAAGGACAGTAGCTTGTTTGAGCAGCAAATCTATGTCTTTCATAAGTGCCTCATATTCAGGAGAATGTCCTCTTTTTCCCTCTGACTTCCCATGCCCTCTATGGTCAAAAGCAACCACAGCAATGCCATTTTTTGCCAAATATTCTGCTACATGAGTGTAGCGCGTGGAATGTTCGCCCATGCCATGCACGAGGCATAGTACGGCTTGCGCAGGGGCATCTGTGAGCCAAGTCTGCCCAAAAAGCTTGAGATTATCGTGTGTGGAAAGCGAAAATGTAGTATGTTTCATATAGTTATCAGTTAGCAGTCATCAGTTAGCAGTCATCAGTTAGCAGTTATCAGTTAGCAGTCATCAGTTAGCAGTCATCAGTTAGCAGTCATCAGTTATCAGTTAGCAGTCATCAGTTAGCAGTCATCAGTTAGCAGTTAAAACTATCATTTATTTCCTTTCCTTTCCTTTCCTTGTGTATTGCTAACTGTTCACTGCTAACTGCAAAAGCGTTGCAAGATACTAAATAGAAATAACTATACAAGTTTTGGATAAATGATTTTTTGTTTTTTTTTGTAAAACCCTTTCCCCTTTCGCACAATATTTATTTCGCAAAAAAAATAATACATATTTAGGTAAAAAAGCAGGCTACATTTTGCCATACAAAACGTTATAACTATTTTTGGGCTTACATATACGATTATCAATTATTTAAGTACGAGTGAGAAATAATCTAAACATCTATTTTCGATATATCTTATTGATTATGATAAACTTATATTAACTTTCAACTCTCAACTTATAACTTTCAACTACTTATTATGAAATATTTACGTTTTTTGCCTTTGTCTTTGCTGCTGTTTGTGGCAGGTTGTGATGTCATTGCGCCGCCTTTTGAGGACAATCCTACTGCCCCTGTTGATACGAACACGACTGCGGTAAAACGCATGGTACTCGTAGAGGAATTTACGGGCATCAAATGTCCAAACTGCCCCGATGCCTCGCATTTTGCGCATAGCTTGTTGGAAAGTGCTGCCTATAAAGATAATATGATTTTGGTAGCGGTTCATGCGGGGAACTTGGCAAAACCAAATGGAAGCATTTATACTGCCGATTATCGCACAGATGTAGGCGCAGAGTTATGGACAACTTTTCTCCTTGACCATGTGCCAGTGGCAAGTGTCAATCGTATCCTTGATGCGGGAGCGCATTGGTTGGAAAAGGGCTTGTGGGAAGGGAAAATTGCGGAAGAAATTGCCAAGCCTGTAGAGGTAAAAATAGACATTGCGACTACTTATAACGAAGCAAATCGGAGTTTATCCGTTTCGGTGGATAACGAGTTTTTGGTAGAGGGCAGCACAAATGAGAATTTGTTGGTGTATTTGATTGAAGATGGCATTGTTTCGCCACAAGACTCTTTGGGAGAGGAAGTAACAAATTATAAGCATAGAAATATGTTACGGGCTACTTTGAATACGGTTTGGGGCGAAAATCTAAGCACAAGTGCCATTGCAACGGGTACAAAAATCACGAAAAATTATACTTATGTCATTCCTGCGACAGTCAATAACATTGCAATAAATGTGGATAATTGTAGCATTGTGGCGTTTGTGCATAACAATGACACGAAAGTTGTGCGGCAGGCGGCGATAAAAAAGATAAAGTAATTTTGGCACGCAGATTTTCGCAAATTTAACCGCAGATTTTCGCAGATTTATAGGCATCTGCGAAAATCTGCGTCTTTCATCTGTGAGAATCTGCGCGAAATCCCTACACTTTCCACGAAATCTCAAACGCATTTCCCCCTCTTTTGGTTACAAAATAGCGAATCTCCATTTTGTGTGCATCTAAAATACGCTTTGTAACCGACAAACCTAAGCCAAATCCCTTGCGTTTGTTTGTATTTTGCGCACGATAAAAAGGCTCAAAAATATGACTTGCCTCTGCTTCTGAAAGCGTTTTCCCATTGTTGTAAAAAGTAATTGTATTTTTTTCTTTGCCAAAATCAAACCAAGCAGATACTTTGTTGTTGTCTGAATATTTGCAGCCATTTTCTAATAAATTGAGAAAAACAGATTTTAACAACAATGTATGTCCTTTTACAAAAAAGCTACTTTCATCTTCTGGAAAAGAATCAAAGTCTATTTTTATCTTACATTCGGGCTGCAAAATCGCAAATTCATCGGTGGCTCTGTACAAAATTTCGTCTATTCGGGTTTCTGGAAACTGCGCTTCCATATTCAAATCATTTGTTTTATACAGCATCAACAAAGAGTTGATGAGTTGCGTAAGTCGTTCTGTATCATGCTGTAAGGAGTTGAGGACGAGCTGATAATTTTCGGCATTAGGCTCTTTTTTTTGGGCAGCTTCTATTTCAGATAAAATCAAAGACACAGGGGTTCGCAATTCGTGAGAGGCTTGCTGAATAAAATAATGCTGTTGCTCAAATGCCTTAGAAAGCCGCCGCAACACGCGATTATAACTATGTGCAACGGTTTGTAAATGGTCTATGCTATAATTTTCAGGTATTTGAACATGGAGGTTATTCTCATTTGTTCGGGCAATTATTTCGGCAAATTGCGTGTAAGGGGCAGATAACCATCGAATGATGAGGGCAATCGTAAGCGCAATAACGATTATTGTAACTAAAACAGACCATAACATCGTCATTTTGAGGTTTGAGCGTTGGTCTACTCCTATTACATCTTTGGCAGAAATGAATACATACAAAGGCTTGGGAAATTCTTTTCCTGTAAAATAATATCCTAACATTTGAAAATCGCCGAATTGCTGTTGATATTTTCCTTTTTGCTTAATCTCTGTCAGCAATTCAGCCGTATAAATGATTTCATTTTCCTCGTCTATTTCTTCATTTTGCCCCTCTTCTTCATTTTCATGGCTTTCATACAAAATATTCCCTGCTTCATTTAAGACAATTTCATGCTCCTCCATAGACTTATCTACTGTATTTGCATCTATTTGTTTCAAAATATCATAGCTTTTTTCTTGAAAACTCTCGACCAATTTTGCGGTTGTAAAAGCCTCATCTTCTAAGCGTTGCAAAAATTCTTTGCGAATATAATAATTGATATTGTAGTAAAATAACAAAGAAATAGATAATAATAGCAGGATTACGATACTACAAAATATAACAATCATTTTTCTGGTAAAATTCATATGTTATTGGAACTTAGCAGCTCTTAGGAACGGAAATTAAATAACTTAACATTTTTCTTACCACTAGCACGAAGAAACACGAAGCAATAGGCTAAAAGAAGACCTCTAAGCCACACTTTTTCTTTCTTAGTTTCCTTTGTGCCTTAGTGGTAAATTATGATTTTATTGTTTTCGTGTTCCTTATGTGCGAAAATTAACTTTCCTCCTTCAAATAATAGCCAAATCCCGGTTTAGTATGAATGAGTTTTGTCTCAAAAGGCTTGTCTATTTTGTTGCGCAAAAAGCTGATATACACCTCTATCGTATTCGTACCTGTATCAAAATCAATGCCCCAAACCTTTTCGGCAATCACAGGTTTTGACACAATTGTGCCATTTGCCTGTGCCAACAGCAGCAACAAACCATACTCTCTTGCTGTAAGATTTATGTTTTTTTCTGCCCGAGTAATGCTTTTATTTGCTAAGTCGATTGTCAAATCAGAAACCGTAATGCACTCATTTTCAGCCGCTATATTTTCGGTACGCCGCGAAAAAACATTAATTCGCGCCAATAACTCTCTGCTATGAAAGGGTTTTACCAAATAATCGTCCGCACCGATGTCAAAAGCCGTCATTTTATCGTCAATCTCGCCCAACGCCGTAAGCATAATAATGGGGATATCTTTGTCTTTTTGGCGCACCATTTTGCATACTTCAAAGCCACTCACAAAAGGAAGGTTTATATCCAAAATAAGTAAGTCAAACTTTTCGGAGGACAGCATTTTTTGCGCAGCCTTCCCGTCATAAGCTAAACTTACGGCATAGCCCGCATTTTGCAGCATATTTGAGGTGTTATCCGCCAACTTCTGCTCATCTTCTGCATATAAAATCTTCATAATTAAGGAGTTGAAAGTTATAAGTTGAGAGTTAATATAAGTTTATCATAATCAATAAGATATATAGAAAATATATGTTTGGAATAGAAAATAAATAACATAACAATTTCATTTTGGGGATTTCTTAGTGCCGTAGGCACGAAATATTTATAGGAAATGTAATTCTCCCCCCCAATTTA
>JAYUZN010000881.1:0-12388 GCA_043751755.1 Bacteroidota bacterium
CCAGCTCTTTTGAAATGATATACCAATATTTCTATTATATCATCTTCATCATCTGCAATGAGAATTTTTGTATAAGTTTTCATCATATAACTGCTACTTTATGTATATGCAAAATAAAAGGAATCGTATTAAGGCAAAGGATAGGCAATATTAAGAAATTGTAACCATTTGAACGTATTAAGCGTGGCTCACTGTTAGAAGGTGAGCTACGCTTAATACAGACAGGTATGTCGTTTATTTGTACACTTTTTGTGTAAATGCCTAAAACAAGGTTTATATTTCGTAATAAAATCGAAATAAATATTATATCACATTCATAACGGCTTTTTTTTAAGCGAAAAAGACCCCATTTTTCAAAAAAAATCGCATATTCTCAATGAAAATACTTTTTTAAGTGAAAAAATGACATAAAATATAAGTCATTATTGTTTTGGCACAGTATTTGTTACATATATAATGATTGGTAGTTAAATGGTTTTTATACTCTTATTTAACCTTAAATAAGCCTCAAAAGAGATGCAGTGAGTGTATCTCTTTTTTCGTTTATAAATATTCCCTATATTTGTACACTTTAAGCCGAGTTTCACGCAAATTACCGCAAATTACCGCAGATGAAAGCAGATGTCGCAGATGTATCCTTTATCTGCGCTATCTGCCACAATCTGCGAACATCTGCGCGAAACAAATCTCAACACATGCCATTATGTCAGTCCTTCCCATAACACGATTATACACTTTTGTGTACGTTATAATACTGTATATGAATGGCTGCATTCCGCCGCCAAGATTTCCTACCGAAACCGCTTGCGAAAAGGAGGTTTTTCGAGGAATATTTGTTTTAAATGAAGGACAAGGCGGAAATGGGGCTTCTATTTACTATACAGATGAAAACGCCCGCGAAGTATGTACAGAACTGTTTGAAAAAGTGAACAACGAGCCTTTGGGCAGCATTGCAAATGACTTGTTGCAAATCGAAGACACTGTGTATATTGTCATGGACAATTCGCAACGTGTGTATAAAATTCAGTTGCCTACTTGGAAATTATTGGGGACTTTGCAGTTACCTGACCAATCTTCGCCCCGTCATATATATATAGTCGCAGATACGGTGGCATATTTGAGTTCTTTGTTTCAAGCAAAAGCCTTTGTTTTCAATCCGATAAAAATGGAACTTATAGGAGAAATCCCGCTGCCTCCTTATCAAGATGGAATAAATGGCTATGAAAACAAGGTTTTTGTGGCTTGTGGCAATCTGGGAGGCGTGAAAAGCAACAAAATTGCGGTCATTAATGCCACAACGCAGCAGGTAGAACAATACCTTTCTTTGCCCCTGAGCAATCCTGGACAGATTTTGTTGAAGGGAGATACGCTGATTGTGAATTGTCGGGGCAATTATGATGTCGAAAACGACAGTTCTGGTGCCATTTTCTTTATCAATGTGCAGAACTTGACGTTATTACATTCCGTATATATACGCGGAAGTGTCTATGAAATGGCGGTTGTGGGCAACGATTTGTTTGCGATTCGAGATGTGGGAGACACTACGGCGGCTTTGGTCAGTACAGGCATCATGAAAGTGGATTTGCTTACGGGCAAAAAAACGGATATTTGGATGCGCGAAACGGATTTTAAGCCAAAAGAAGATGCGGACTATATTTATTCCTTAGATTTTGACAAGGAAAAAGGCAATCTTTGTGTGTCTTTTTCGATTTCGGGAAAAGGATTTATGATAACGCCTTTTAAGGAAATTGTGGGAACTTATAAGGTGGGAATTTATCCGAATACGGTGTTTTTTAATCGGTAATTTCGCGCAGATTTTCGCAGATTTAACCGCAGATTTTCGCAAATGTTTTTAATCTGCGTTAAATCTGCGTCCCCATCTGCGCCTATCTGCGAGAGCTAATTCAATTTATATTTTATGAAAAAAACAATTTTTGTCTTCCTTGCTATCCCCTTTTTGGGGCTGATGATAAGCTGCGACACCTTGATGGCAGCTTTGGGCAACTCAAACTATGGCACTTCAAGCGACCCTTCGCCTTCGCTGATGAGTCAAGCCTTGAAAGAAGCCTTGAACAAAGGGCTTTCTGCTGCTGTAGGAAAATTGGGGATAACCAATGGCTTTTTGGGAGATGCCGCCGTAAAAATCTTGTTTCCGCCCGAAGCGCAACATGCCGAACAGAAATTGCGGCAGTTGGGTATGGGCAATTTGGTAGATGATTTTGAGGCAAGAATGAATCATGGGGCAGAAGATGCCGTAAAAAGTGCTTTGCCTATTTTCGTAGATGCCCTTACGTCTATGTCTTTTCAAGACGTGAAAAATATCCTGTTAGGCGGCGGAACAAGTGCTACGGATTATTTCAAAACCAAAACAAGTGATGCGCTTTACAATGCTTTTTCTCCCAAAATCCGCACTTCTCTCGACCAAGTAGGAGCTGCAAAGGCTTGGACTACCGTTACTTCTACCTACAATGCCATTCCTTTGGTAAACAAAAAAGTGGAAACGGACATCGTGCGCTATGCGACAAACAAGGCAATGGACGGCTTGTTCAAAAAAGTGGCAGAAGAAGAGTTGAAAATTCGTCAAAGCCCTATTCTTCGCACTACGGCTGCTTTGAAACAGGTATTTGGCTATGCTGACAAAGTGCAAAATGGCGGAGGCAGCACAGGCGGCGGAAAAGCAGGGGGCAGCACAGGTGATGGCAAAAATAGTGGCGGAAAAACCGTCATCAAACAGGCTACAAAAGGGGGGAAATAAGGGGGGTGCAACCGAAAATTAACAATTCAGCTTTGTCAAAGTTCTAAACTTTGAGGTTCTTCAAAAGTTATTACGGGCTGTTCAAACAGCCGCCGTTTGTGTCCTCACAAACGGCTCAAAACCTCGTTTGTGAGGACACAAACGAGGGCGTTGCGTAATAATTTTTGATGAACCAACTTTGACAAAGCTATATGCCGTTGTCAGTGTCCTCACAGACAACGGCTTTCTTCAAAAACTAATGCCCAAAGTCCCCTCCGCATAATCTGCGATGACATAATGCGCTTTGAGAAACAAACCCATATAGGCATTAAAACGGGGGTGTCTTTGCGGATTTTGAAAGTGGTAAGTAGGGCCTACTCTCGTAAAAAAGAAACTTCTGCCTTGAAAAGGCGGATTCAAATACAAATGAAATTGCGACATAAAACCCACTTTTCCCCATAACACCTCATGCCCCCCAAAAACAGAAAGATAAGTAGTTTTGGCAGGCGCGTAAAAGCCGGTTTTTTCATTGTCCTTTTTCCAGGCAATATTTTCGCCATTTGTCGAAAGCTCAAAACCTGCGAGCCACTGCCTTTTGCCAGAACGGGGAAATAAAAGGTAGGGAGAAATGACCTGTATTTGATAAAAAGGACCATTAGGCAGGTTTCCTTCTTTAAGGGCAAAACCATATCGAAATCCAAACCTTATTTTTTTACTTACTTGATAATGAGAAGTTTGTAACGTATCTTTTATATTATCTGCTGCAAAACGATAATGAACCCCTACTTGCAGACAGGCTACATTTAAGCCTAAATTGGGGGTACGAAAATGCCCATTAGAAGAATGAGAAATATTGCCGCCGATTCTGAGCAAAATATCAGGGCTAATATCAAACTCTGCAGCCAATCCTAACATGGTGTAATTGTTGAAATGTGAGCCGATTGCCGTATTTGCAACATTCGTAAATCGGTCGTAGGGGCGATTGAGATAGGCAAAACCAAAGGCTATACGCGACATGAGCCGAAACTTTTTTGTGCGAATATGAAACACATCTAACTGCGGATAAATGGCATATCCCTGCCCCAAAATGGCAGGATTTCCATAGTCTTTGTACATAAATCCCACCCCAAAACGGGGAAAATGATGCGCTTTGTGCCAATATTTGCTGCCATTTGTCTGGCGCAGCAGTTCTACACTGATAGCGGTTGAGGGATTTGGCACCTCAAAAGTTTGTTTGGAAGAATGCTGCAAAAAAGCTCCATAATGGAAATCTGCCCCTAACACAAGCCCTTGCGAAAACTGCGCAAAAAGAGTGAAGTTGCTGAATATCAAGCCCAAAGAAAGATAAATATATTTCATGTTTTTCTTCAAACCAATGATGTCTGGTGAACGGTCAAAAATTAGGCAAAAAACTTCCAAAAAGGGTTAATTTGGGGGTGTCAAATCCAAATCAAAACAGGCAATTATGGGAGTAATTCAGGGACAAAGATACGGAAAAAGTGCGCAGGTAGCGAAAAAAAGCGGGATTCCTGCAAAAAAAGGCACTAACCCCAAGGAGGGGTACATGACGCGTCATGTACCTGCAATGGGCATAAATACCCTGCAAGCATGGAAACTATTTTCCTTTTTTGAGAAATTAGCCTTTTCTTTGCCCTGCTTTTTTTCATTATTTTTTCCCAAAAAGGGTAGTATTTATCTTTTTTTTTCTTTATTTGCACTTTATTTAGAAAAAAATAGTAATTTGGCACACAATTAATTAGAACGATTACTTTTTTCTATTTCTCGGCTTTTTATATAACATCATGGCAGGTCTTAAGCAAAATCAGCAATTAAAACTTCTTCAGAAGATTTCACCACAACAGATACAATTCATCAAATTGTTGCAGGTGCCTACTGTGAGCTTGGAAGCCCGTATCAAAGAGGAAATAGAACAAAATCCGGCTTTAGAAGATGAGAGCGACATGAATTATAGCGATGCCGCACCTACTTCGGAAGATAGCCCGTATCAGGATAGCCCTAATCAAGATACGGACGGAAAAGGGGCAGATAATTTTGAAAGCAATGATAGGGAAGTGAATATTGATGAGTATTTGCAAGCAGATGCCTATGATTACAAGACGCAACTGCCCTCTAAACATGCTGATGATGATGACGACTACGAAGCTCCCATTATACAAATGCAATCTTTGTATGATGTGTTGATGGAGCAAACAGCCATGTTGTATTTCAGTGATAATGAGAAGATTGTATCAGAACATATTATTGGCAATATAGATGAAGATGGCTATTTGCGCCGCCCTTTGAAACAAATTGTGTCGGATTTGGCGTTTCGGCAGGGGATTTCGATTAGCTTGGTAGATGCGCAAAATGTCTTATCCAAAATTCAAGAACTTGACCCGCCAGGGATTGCTGCGCAAACCCTTCAAGAATGTTTAATTTTGCAGTTGAAACGTAAGCAAAAAACCCGCCCTGTGGAGCTTGCTATCAAAATTTTAGAAGACCATTTTGAGGATTTTACCAAAAAACATTTCTCCAAAATTCGCACTCGCCTCAATATAAACGAAAATATGTTGAAGGAGATTTATAACGTTATAACGAAGCTAAATCCTAAACCTGGCGACTCGCAAACCATCATCAAACATGAATATATCGTTCCTGATTTTATTTTGACTGTGGAATTTTTGGAAATTATTATAAAACTAAATAGTCGCAATGCCCCCGAACTGCGGGTAAGTAAGCAGTACTTTAACATGTACAAAGACTATAAAGGCATGGAAAAAAGTGCTAAAAATGAGCAAGTTAAGGACACTTTAGAATTTATTAAAAATAAAATAGACTCTGCACAATGGTTTATTGATGCGCTGAAACAAAGGCAATTTACCTTGTTATATACCATGCAATCTATTGCAGCCAAGCAAAAGGAGTTCTTTTTGTCGAGTGGAGATGCCCGCAAATTGCGCCCAATGATTCTCAAAGACATTGCAGACGAGATTGGTATGGACATTTCTACCGTAAGTCGGGTGGCAAATAGCAAATATGTACAGACCGATTTTGGCATTTTTCCGCTTAAATTTTTCTTTACAGAAGGTATAGAAACCTCTGATGGCATGGTTTCTAACCGAGAAATCAAGGCAGAGTTAGAAGATATTATCGGAGGCGAGGACAAAAAAGACCCTCTTTCTGATGATGCTATTACGGATATGCTCAACACAAAAGGCTATAATATCGCCCGTAGAACGGTGGCTAAATATAGAGAGCAACTCAATATTTCGGTGGCAAGGCTTAGAAAAGAGGTGTAAGAGAATTGAAAATGAAAAATTGAAAATTGAGAATAAACGCTTGATTTTCATATTTTTACAAAATAGATAAAACACCTTTTTTGATGCCTAAAACTACAAAAATAAAATATTGTGTTTTTTGTGAATAGAATCCTGAAAAAAATTCTACTTTTGTCTCGCAGATTTGCGCAGATGATAGCAGATGCCGCAGATGATTACGCACAATCTTTCATTCTTTACCATCTTCAATTTTCAATCCTCAATTTTCAATTTTATGAGAATATTCGTACTTATATTAATGTTTGTGCCAATGTGTATCTTCGCACAAGCAACCGCAGGGACAGGTGCAGTTACACCTACGCCTAAAAAACTCAATCATTTTGTCTTTTTTTCGGGAGGACAATATGATATGGAGCAAAAAGAATGGGATTATTTGCAAAAATTCTTGGGAACAATTCCCTTCAACTACTCTTTGATAGAGGTTGAAAGCCATACAGATAAGTTCAATAAGGCAGAAAAAGGCAATACAAAACTCTCTGATATGCGTGCTGCAGCCGTCAAAACGGTGCTTATGGGGTTTGGCTTTCCGGCATCTAAGATTATTGTAAAGTCCTACAATTCCACTCGCCCCATTTCGGAGGAGAAATCGGACTTGACGAGCAAGGAAAATCGCCGAGTGCGCCTGATTGTGCATTATATGGAAACGGGAAATCCAAAGGATAAAGTGCCTGCTTTTACCCCCCTTCCTGACGAGGTAAAAACGCCTCCGCCTGCGCCAAAACCTGCTCCGATTCCTGTACCAGCTCCGCCTGTTGCAAGAATGGTAGAGGAAAAAAAGCCTGTAACGGATTCTACCACCAAGATGACGATGCCGCCTGCACCTAAGCCTGTGCCAAAACCTGCTCCGAAGCCTGCACCAAAACCCGCTCCTATGTCGGGAAATAGACCTTCGGCAGCTCCTGCTCCAGGCGCGAGACCTGCACCCGCTGTTGCACCCAAGCCTGCTCCAAAATTGTAAGTAGTTTGTTTTGAGCGTGGCGCACTTTTCAAAAGTGCGCCACACTCAAAATGTTGCTGCTATTATGTGCGAAATTCCTGCAACAAATACGGCTTTTTCCCAACAAAAACGGCTGCAATATCCAAGCGTTCCACAATGTTATGTTCCTGTAATTCGTGAAAATACTCATTGTCTGTAATTTGCGCTAACGCCTCTTTCTTCTTCGCTTCTATTTGTTTTTCGTTGCTATTTTTGTCTATAACCTTCATTTCTAACAAAACGCCGTAGCGATTTTTATCTCTCGGAATCATCAAAATATCGTAGCGCCCCAAGCCACTTTCTCTGTTAGACCGAATTATATATTCTTCGCCTACCAAAGAAATCAGACCTAACACATAAGCATGTGCCACTTTTTCGGGTTCGCCCGCAAGGTCAAAATAGCTCAAAGTGTCCTTCATCACTGCTCGAAAATGCTTTTCCAAATCCTTGCCTTTTTCTTGTGTGAGGCTATGAATCATCGTGCGTAAGGCATTTGAACTTACCCTTACTTCTGTCGTAAACCAACGATATAATAAGCCCCGAAATAAGGTTTTTATCTCATAATTAGGGATTCGGAGGCGATAGACCTCATTTTTGACTCTTTCTATTGCTGTCAAATAGCCTGCAAAAGTAAGCAAGGACCAAAACATTTCCTCGTTTGTATCAAATTCGCCAAAAGTAATATTCTCATACAAACACACGCAAATACTGCCTTCTTGCAGTAATTCTTCGATAGATTCGCGCAAATTTTCGGCATTTTTGGCAGAAACGCGATTTTTTATCATGTCGTCCGAACTTGTATTTACCCAATGTGGCTTGAAACCTTCTCTATGTTTTGTGAGAAAATTAGCAATAGACCAAGGATTATAAATGTCTTCTTTGTCCCCAATTTTGTAGCCGTCATACCAATTTTTGACCTCCTCAAATCTTTCGCCTAAGTCAAAATAATTCAAAGCTTCCTGCACTTCGCTTTCTGTAAAACCATATTTGTCCGCATAATCGTAGCTTAAAACCGAATATACGATAATGTTATTGACATCAGAAAAAAGGCTTTCTTTGGAAACGCGCAAAACCCCTGTTATCAAGCCTTTTTTCAGCGAAGGATTGTCTTTGAAAGCAGACCCCAAAAAAGGGCGCATGAATGCAATAATTTCTTTGTAGTAGCCATACAAATAGCCCGAATGAATAGGGCTGTCGTATTCATCAAGCAAAATGAGTGCGTCAGCTTTATAGTGAGCAGCAAGCCAATCGGAAAGTTTTCTTAATGATAAGGAAGTATCATTGAAAGAGGCTTTTCCTCGTAAAATAGTCTCAAAATAGCTTTTTTCGTCTATATCTAAGGCATTTTCTGCCAATAAATAAGCATTCTCACGATACACTCCTGCTATCAGCCCTTGAATATGCTCCATTGTCTCCCCAAAATTCGTTCCCTTCACATCTTTGAAGGTAAGGTGAATTACAGGATATTTGCCTTGATGTTTGGCACAAAAAGCCGTATTTTCCGTAATCAACGTGTCTTCAAAGAGGCTTTTATTTTTCTCATTTTCTTTGACATTGAAAAAGTATTTTGCCAAACTCATATTGAGTGTTTTCCCAAAACGGCGTGGACGAATAACAAGGCTCGTCTGCGAAGAAGCCTCTATCCATTCCTGCACAAACAGGGTTTTGTCTATAAAATAGCTGTTTTCTGCCCGAAAGGAGCGAAAATCGGAAATACCTGTGGAAATTTTTTTGCGCTCAGTCATTGTATTTTTGCGGCTAAGGAACGAAAGTTAAATAACTTGAGGTTTTTCTCACCACTAAGGCACTAAGAACCAGGAAGATATCAAGTAAAAGAAGATATCTAAACCACACTTTTCTTTCTTAGTTTCCTTTGTGCCTTAGTGGTAAATTATCAACTTATTTTATTTCCATTCCTAAGATGCAAAGATACAGGAAAAATCGGGAATATTTTGCAGAAAAAGCCTAACTTTGTACAAAAGAGTCTTATATGTCCTATTCAGATTTTACTTTTGCCAAACTAAAACAGAAATTCGGGCTGGAACAAGAGGATATTCATTTATTTCAAGACAAAAATAATCCCTGCTTTTTCCCCTTCACCGCACCTTGTTATTCCCGATTCATGCGCACGATTTTGGGCAAAAACCTGCCATGAACCTCCACCAAATCCCTTTGTGCCTCCATAACTGCTTCTATGTCCTTGTATGCCAAAGGATTTTCCTCTACACTGCCTCCTATAAGCGTAACTCCAGCTTCTGAAAGCATTTTTTTGAGGGCGGAAGCAGTCGTGTTTTCCTTCGCACGCTGTCGGCTCATGGCTCTGCCGGCTCCATGCGAGGCAGATTGCAAGGCATTTGTTACGCCTTTTCCCCTCACCAAATAAGCGGCTGTCGTCATACTGCCCGGAATGATGCCTAACTCGCCGAGATGCGCAGGAGTTGCCCCTTTTCTATGCACAATCACCTCCTTTCCATCTGCCAACGTTTCTTTCCATGCAAAGTTATGATGGTTTTCTATTTTGGCAATAGGATTGATTTTGAGGGCTTTAGCAAGATTGAGGTGAATACGGTCGTGGCAGGCTTTGGCATAATCGCCCGCAAGATTCATGCTTAACCAATATTCTTGCCCTGCTTCACTGTTCAAATCTAACCAAGCTAATTGCTGTGCTTCGCGCGGAAGTTTGCAAGTATTCATGGCAATTTGTGTGTAATGTTGAGCAATATTTGCCCCAAGTCCTCGACTGCCAGAATGAGACAACAAGGCTAAATATTTGCCCGCAGGGACATTCAAAGTATTGTTTTCATAGAGTTCTATTTCTCCAAACTCTACAAAATGATTGCCACTACCAGAGCTTCCCAATTGCCTAAGCGCCTTAATATGAAGTCTTTTGAGCAAATCTGTGCTTTGAAAAAGCGGACTGTCCAATACTTCATGTTCCTGTTCAAAAGGCAAATGTCCTTCCATGCCAAAATGCGTAAATTCCTTCAAAGCCGTTTTGATTTGGAACGAAAAACGTTGCGCAAATTTCTCGTTTTCCTCAAAAATAGACAAAGCCATGCGGCAACCTATGTCCACGCCTACCCCAAAAGGAATGACCGAGTTTTCGGTTGCTAACACGCCGCCAATAGGCAAACCATAGCCTGTGTGCGCATCTGGCATGAGTGCGCCTTGCAAGGAAATGGGCAAAGACATGGCGATTTCCATTTGTTTTTTGGCAGAATTGTCAATTTCTTTGCTTCCATAGATTTTCAGTTGTCCTGTTTCTTGCAAAAGGGAAAATGTCTTGAAATGACATTCTGCCACCTTTTCCGCAAATAAATCGGCAACAGGACTGAATATTGCGTCTTGCAAATAGTTTTCGGGATGTTGCAAGACTTGTGTTAACATGTTTATCAGTTCGGCTTTGCTGTGATGCTTGAAGTGCTTTGAAATGATATTGATAAGCAGACTTCGCGACTTATTGTCTGTATAGCCGATTTTGCTGAGTTCTTTGGTTGATAATGTAGCCATTGTACTTACTGCGCTTTTTCGGGAACATTTGCTGTTTTTCCATAAAACAATAAATTCAATTTGGTTTCGTCTAAATTTTCGCCAACAAGCTGTGCAAGCTGTGAGGAGATATAGGCTTTTATAGGATTTTCGGCATCTTCAAATAGCTCAATTTCTGCGACAATGGCTGGCAGATAGACTTTTGTTATAGGCGTGTTATTTTCAGTAAAAAAAATATTACTCCCTAACAAGGTATTAAAAGTCCTCCTACAAATTTGCTCTTGATACTCTGTTTTTTGCAGCGAAATACAATATGCAAACACCTCTTTGATGCTCACATCTTCTGCCTGACGAAGCGTAAATACATAATCATCAATTATATCATATAATTGTTTGAGCGTATCCATCTTTGCATAGAGGTTTTGCTCCCACAAAATGGTATTGTAGGGAGTGCTATGCTGTTTCGGCAGGGTTTTTTCTATATTTTTAACGATTATGGCAGGTTTTTCTTCTTCTGTATATGCAGCTTCTCTATTGCCAAAAGCGGCATGAAATGCGGGAAGTATTCGAAACGAATATTGGATAGAGTCTGATAATAGTTCTGAAAAAACCTCAACATAGCCTCTTTCGGCTGCTTCGGTCATGATGGCTTTAAACCCTCGCCCTTTACCATTGTTTTTTGGAGGAGCAAAATGAGGGTATAATCTGCGGAGGGCAATCGCAGCATCACTTAGGCTTATTTTATTATGGTCAAAAACTGGGCAAGTCAAAGCCGCTTCATAGAACAAGGGAAGTGTGGCTGCAATGCCCTGCAACTTGACTTCTTGTGTTGTTATAAGATTGGTTAAAGCAATTTCAAGCCCTTCTGCCGTTTCTGTACAATCAATGACTGTATCTTTTTGGGCTTTTTCCCACAAACCTTCCCAACTGCCAACTCCATAATTTTCTACCCTAAATTGCGCATCAGCATTTTCTAAATAGGCTTTAATCTGCCAATCATATACAGGTTTTGATTGAGTAGAAAGGTCTGATATAGCTTTTCTTAATACAACAGACAAAGAACGTCCTGCAATACGGTTTGGATTATTTGAGTGAGAAGAATGGCTTATGTTTGGACTTATGTTTGGACTTGTATTTCCTACAAAACTCTCATAATCAACTACTTCATCACAATATTTTTTCCAAATATGATGGTTTTCCGAAAACTCAGAAATAAGGATAATGCGCTTATTGAGGCTTCGCAGTTTGGAAAAAAGGGCTGTATAGTCCTGATGACCAATACATAAAAGGTATGTGTCTATGTGCGAATGCGTAAACGCCGTTTCTAACACATCTACCGTTAGCCGTATTGCCGCATGACAAGGGTTTTGTGCCTCAAAAAAAGGCAATTCTACCAATTCTACCCCATTTTCTGCCATTTCCTTTTTCAATTCAGTGTAACGTGTAGCATTTGCGTAGGCTTTTTGAATCAATAACCGCCCTTTTTGCCTTAGCTTAGTCGTAATCAACTCGACTTCAAACGACTCTGCCGAAGCCGTAAAGTCCATAAAGATAGCCATTTGTGCCATCGCTTGAATGTTTGTACTCATAAAATATATGCCGTTAATACCCTAAAAAATGATGTTTGCCTACGCCACAACCGCACTTTCGCATGGGTGCGAAAATGTGCCAGTTATTTTTGTAGGTAAAAAGAGAAATAAAAAATGAAAAATGAGAAATAATATAACTATGTATTTCCCGAATAATCAAACAAAGGAATGAATAGTAAATAAGTTCCCAATTTTATCGTAATTTTTGTAAAAGGCATTTGCCCCCCCGCCCCCCTGAAGGGGGGAGAAAGGCTTTACCCCC
>JAYUZN010000882.1:0-4645 GCA_043751755.1 Bacteroidota bacterium
CCCGAAAATCTGCGTCTCTAATCTGCGAGCATCTGCGAGAACCTACTGCCCCACCACCACCTTACTCATACTCGTCCAATACCTATACTCATTCGTATAGTACAAATACGCGCAAGACGCAGGCGACTCATAACTCCCTGCTATATCCGCTTTGAGGTCGAAATTCACCACACGCACTTCCGAAGGCTTCATTTGGCGATAATACAAAATAACATTGTTTCCCGAAACCTCATAGAAATCGCATTGCGCCTTTTCCTTCATCTCTTTGAGTTGCCAAGGCTGCGCAGAAAGACCTGCGGGCAAACCGATAATTGCCATTGTCATAGGCTGTCCTTCCGCTTTTGTGTTGGTCAAAGTCGCAGTGAGGCGCAAGGTTTCCCCTACTTTTGACTGCGTAGCCGCCAATTTTGTCTCCAATTTCACCACACATTCGGGCGCGGATTTGGGCAAAGCCGTATAATAATTCACGCTCAACGTATAAGGCAAAGGATTTTTTACGCCTACATATTTTACCTTGAAAACTTGGCTGCCTTCCCCTGCAAACTGCTCCAAACCTGCGATAACAATCGGGTCTTGTTCGCCTTTTTTGTAGGATTTTTCGGCTACTTTTTTGCCGTTTGCATAGATTTCAATTTTGCCGTCCTCATCAGTTTTTTTGGAAAAAATGGCAAATTGAATCAAGGCGCGCAATGCCAAAACCGTAGAACTTGTGTTGCCAAAACTGCCGCCAGAATTGCGAGAATTACGGATAAATTCAGCCACTTTGCGGATATTTGCCATATCTGCGTTGTCCTGTTTCATCATCGCAAGCAAGGCGAGAGATGCCGTTTCGATTGCCAAACCTTGTCCCGCAGAGCCGGGCGCAGACCTGTCTGTGGTTTTGTTTGTCCAAACCCCGTTTTGATTTTGAATTTTGATAAGCTCATTCAAGGCTTTTTTGCCCTCTGCATCTTTGTTATAGTTGTACAAAGCATTTGCCATTAAGCCCAATTGATAGGGATTTTTTGTGTTCATTGCCAACTCATAGCCCTTGTTTACCTCTTTTTCTATGCCTTTTTGCTGAAATTCGCTCAAAGCCCAGACAATATAAGCACTCATAGTTTCGGGGTCAGTCAAACCAAATTCGTGCAAGGCGTGTGGATTTCTTTCAAAACCGCCTTTACCGTCTCTGCGTTTCATCAGCCATTCCACCGTTCTGTTCACCATTTTGTCGTCCACCCCGTCCCAGACTTTGCGCATGTCCATAAATTCCATAAGTCCATAAGCCGTAAGTCCTTCGTGTGCAGGGTCGCCACCAAACCACTCAAATCCGCCTGATTTGCTTTCATAACCTGCCAATCTTGCGTAGCCTCTGCCTATCAAATCTTTGGCACGTTTCACCAATTCGGGGTTTGCCTGACCTGTGGTTGTGAGGTAATTTAAGACCAAAATATTGGGATAAGTGGAGGAGGAGGTTTGTTCAAAACAGCCTGATGGCTCTTGTAACATGCCTTCTAAGCCCTTCAAAATTTCGCTTACTGTGGAAGGAAAAGCCGTAAAAGTTACTGTTTCTGAGCCTTTTACTACATTTTGCAAGTCAAAAGTAAATTCTTTTTCTGCTTCAGAGCCAGAACCTGCCAATTTCACAGGAAAGCCTTTTGGCACGATTTTGATTGCTTGCTCTATCGCATCACTCAATCCCCATGCTTTGAATTTGGCTGAAAAAGTGCCTGTTCCTTGTGTGTTCACTACGTTATAAGCAAGGTAAACCGTTTTTGCTTCTTTTGCGGCAAGGGAAACAGTAGGATTTCCCGCAGAAACGGCTGTCATGCCTTCAGGAACAGTGATTTCCAAAGGAGCAGAAAGGGCTTTGTCTGTGTTATTGACCAAAGTTACAGGAATTTTTATTATATCCTCTGTAACCACTTCTACAGGAATTTTGGCAGAAAGCGAGAAAGGCAACTGCGAAAACATAACCTTTTCTGCCCGTCCTAACATACCATCAGTTGCGATTCCTTCGGCAGTTATGCGGAAAGAAGTGATTTCATCAGAAGTGAAAAAAGATAAAGTCGTTTTGCCCGTTCTGTCCGTAACCACATTGCCATTCCAGTACAAAGTGCTACGAAAATCGTTGCGAACCATCGTAGGTTCAGGCGCGGCAATATTCACATAATCGGGCGAAGCGAACTGTTTTGCCAAATAATATTGCTTTTGTGCAACTTGCTGCCCATTCGCCAGCATAGGTTTTTCAGCTATTCCCCAATCCGCATCATCTCCAGCCATTTCTCCGCCCATATCATCAAAAGCCTCTGCGTTTTCGTCATTCACAGCTTGCACTTCCATAGGCTTTTCAGGGGCTTGTTTTGCCGCAACAGGCTCTGCCGCCACTACTACAGGAGGCGCAGGAGGAGGAGGAGGCATTACTGGGACAAGGTCTTGCTTTGGAGCAACGGGGCGAGGAATGTCTTTGCCCCCTTTATTGATTGCTACTGCTTTCGGAACTGCTCCTCCCGCTTTTGGCTCACCTCTTCCTTCAAATTTCTTCTGTTCCCTTTCCATTTGCATTTGCGGAATTGCCATGCCTGTCGGAGTAGGCATAGCTTGCGGATAGTTGAGGTACATATCTGCCCTGTAGTCGTTTCTATAAGCAGCTACATACAGATTCTGTTCATACATGTTTTCGGCTTGTACCCGCAAAGTTACAGGGTTTTCGAGGGGTATGCCTTTGAAAATAAACTTGCCTTTATCGTCTGTAACAGTCGAAAATTTGGGATTGTCGCAAAAAACTTTCGCCCCTTTGAGTGGTTTTCCTTCGTTTCCGTTCCAAACAATGCCTGAAATTTCGGCTTTTTCAGCGTTGTGCGTTACGATTCTGGGCTGGTCTGCCAAGATTTCTTTCCAAGTATAACGCCTCCAACCTGCAGTCATCAACAAGTAATTTAATGCCATTTCCCTTTTTTCCGCAGGTTCTTTTTCGTCAAAATAAAAGTTAGGTTCTTCGATTTTGCCCTTCAATTCGCCTTCTACCAAGAGCCATGACAAGATATTAGAGCTTTTGTCGTCTGCAAAAGAAAGGAGTTGGTCATTTACTACGGAAAGGGAAAGATTTGCAGGCATAGGCATACCTCTTTCATCTTTTACTTTTACTGTTAGGTTCACTTTTTCACGAGGCAAATATTTTTCTTTATCCGGAATTAACTCAATATTGAGTTGTTTATGCTTGTTCACAAATGCCAATCTTTCTGCCCTTGCAATGCCTTTTGCATCAAAAACAGTAACTTGTGCAATGCCAATCGGCATGTCTTTAGTAGGAATAGAAAGGGCATTTTTGCCTGTGTGCGCTTTGATAGTAGAGGCAAAATATTTTTCGCCATGAACGGTAGCCACAATGGAAAGTGCCTCATTTTCAGAAGAATGAATATTGACATACACGTTTTCCTTGTCTGTTTTTTCTACTTCTAACACATAGCCTTTGGGCAAAGCATCTGGCAAAGCAAAGGTTTCAGCTATGTTTTCGGGCTGTGTTATATGGGCTGTATAAGTTTCATTTTCTCTGGGAACAAAAGAAAAAGCTCCCATTCCTTTGTGAAAACTCTCAAAAGCAGCCACTTTATTTCCGCTTTTATCCGTAATATAACCCTGCACATCAGCCGTTTTGCCAAACTCGTTCAAGGCACGAAAAGCCACTTTTGCGGGCATAAGTTCCACCATATCTCCGCCTTCTGCAAAAAACTCTACTTTAATGTTGTTCAAAATGATTGGCACAGAACGAGAAATAGCTTCTGTTTGCCCTTGATACTCAATCATTACGTTCAAAAGTCCGTCATTTGTCTGCAACTCCGCAGGCAAAGCAAAGGAAATCAACGCCTCACCCCTTTCATTCGTAGTAGATTTGTTTTGAAGGATTTTTTCTCCGCCAATATTCACTACATAGGAAAAAGAAAAGTTTGCCAAAGGCTTGTTTTCATTCGTGTTCAAAGTCAAATCACAGGCAACAGGCGCGCCCGGTCCGTAAGCATCTTTTTGGAAATCCAATTTCATTTTCAAACGGGGCAAAACCACCGCTTGTACCTGCACTTCTTTTTCAAAAATGGCAGGTTCAGGGTCATTTTTCTGCCAAGTCGTAAAAGCCTTAATTTTGTACAAGCCGCCCATTGCGCCTGCATCTACCGAAAAATCGCCCTGCGCTACGCCGTCTTTTGTGATGATTTTGTAGGCTTTTTCCACGCTACCTTTGGGATTTACAATTTCCACATTCACGATGTCGCTTTGTGCAGAAGGTTTCAAATCCTTCCCATTTCTGACATAGACCGCAAAATACATGGTTTCGCCCGGCTTGTAAAAGGGCTTGTCGGAATGAATATACACCTTGTCTTCGGGTGTATTTGCGGCAAAGGTGCTAAGTTTCGCCAAAATATCTTCCAAAACATCAGATAATGTTTCGTAGCGCGTAAAGTTGCTGCCTGTGAGCATAAAAAAGGCACAAGTCGCAAAGAGAAGCGAGAAAATGCCGAGAGAAATCCGAGATGATACTGTTTGCATATAAGAAAGTTTTTGTGTTATGACTAAGGAATGAATAGTAAATAAGTTCCCAATTTTATCGTAATTTTTGTAAAAGGCATTTGCCCCCCCGCCCCCCTGAAGGGGGGAGAAAGGCTTTACCCCC
>JAYUZN010000883.1:0-12901 GCA_043751755.1 Bacteroidota bacterium
GCTATCATAGCAATGTGCATCGAGGCGTGCATTATATGAGTCAAAAGGCGACTGATGCCTTTGAAAGTGCGAGGAAAACCGTACAAAAGTTCCTTAATGCCGAGCATGAGTACGAAATTATCTGGACAACAGGCACTACCGAAGGCATAAACCTTGTGGCAGCTACGTATGGACGCAAATGTATTGGGAAAGGAGACGAAATTCTCATCTCTACCATGGAACATCATTCAAATATCGTCCCTTGGCAGATGCTTTGTGAAGAAAAAGGCGCAATTTTGAAGGTTATCCCCATCAATGAGGCGGGAGAATTGGATATTGATGCCTATAAAGCCTTAGTTACTGAAAGAACAAAAATAGTTTCTTTGGTTTATGTTTCCAATGCGTTGGGAACCATAAATCCTGTCAAAGAAGTGATAGACTATGCGCACACATTTAACATTCCTGTTTTGATAGACGGGGCGCAAGCAAGTCCACATTTGGAGGTAGATGTGCAGGCTTTGGATATGGATTTTTATGTTTTTTCGGGGCATAAAGTCTGTGGTCCTACGGGAATTGGGGCTTTGTATGGCAAAGAAAAGTACTTGCGAGAAATGCCTCCCTACAAAGGTGGCGGCGAAATGATAGCAACAGTTACCTTTGAAAAAACAACTTATGCAGACTTGCCTTTCAAATTTGAGGCTGGAACGCCTGATATTGGCAATGTTATAGGCTTGCAAGCAGCCATAAACTACATGAACGAATTGAGTTTTTCGAGTATTCAATCCTATGAAAATGAGCTATTAGCATACAGCACAAAAAGATTGGCAGAAATTGAGGAACTCCGTTTTATTGGCACAGCAAAGCACAAAGCAAGCCTGATTTCTTTCTTGCTTGGCAATATTCATCCCTATGATACAGGCACTATTTTGGACAAAATGGGCATTGCTGTTCGCACAGGGCATCATTGTACGCAACCTTTGATGCAGCGTTTTGGGATTCCGGGAACAGTGAGGGCTTCATTTGCATTCTACAATACTTTTGAGGAAATAGATAGGTTGGTAGAGGGCTTAAAAAAAGTGAAAATGATGTTTGGATAAATTGTGGTATTTCACGCAGATTTTCGCAGATAAAAGACGCAGATTTAACGCAGATTTAAGAAAAATTTGCGAAAATCTGCGGTTAAATCTCTGAAAATCTGCGTGAAACTCTTAATGATAAATAGGTCTCACCTTGCCATCTTTCATATTTGGCGACAAATACAGAGCCTTCGCATCATCAATAATCAACTCCTCCTCTTGTGTTTCTGCTTCAATGGTAGGAGAAGAAACAGATACGTTCATATTCGCTTCTTCTGCAACAGCATGCGCATTAGGCGTAATGACATAGCTTGAAGAAGGCAATTTCAACACCTTTTCATTTTTAACTATATTGTTATTATAGGCAAACATTTGTTGTTTTTCTGCTTTTTCTGTTCCTTTTAGCACCACTAATACGCGCGTTTGAGTGGGAGAGATAGCAGCCGTTTCGATGAAATCGGTCTTTTCAAGGGCAATATTTTGTACCTTTGTTTTCGAAAACCTCACTATACTTTGTGTGATTTTGTTATATAACAAATTGTTTTGCACTTCCATTTCGGTACTATAGGTTTCATAGTAAAAAGAAATAGAAACTTTGTCAGATAAATCAAAATTTTGAATAATCTGATTCAATGCGTTTTGGTTGTTAAGGTCTAATTCGGTTGTGCCTTTTTGAAAGGTAAGATACAACTCGGTCTCCGAAGCCGCACTAAGCGTAAATGCAAGCAAAGAAATAATACCAAAGAAAAATAGTTTTTTGTAGGAAAAATTCATAAAATAACGATTTAAACGTGATGTAATATTAGTTAATAAAGCAGATATATTTATCATAAAATAATTTCTAAGAAAATAAAACGCCTCTAATTCATTAGTTATCAAAACATTAGTAGGAGAAACATGTGTCTCAGCAACCTTAAAAACTCATTTATTTTCAAAATATATCTACTACACAATGACAAATAATGTGCCAATTATTTCATATACTTATTTATTCCTAACAAATGTAAAATTACGTTTTTAGTAAATATCTTACTTGTGTACAAATAAATCCCTATAAATCATCTATATACACAGGTTTCCCTCTTTTTGGGAATTAAAATTTTAAGGCTAATAATACACAAATATGTAGGTTAATTACTTATTAATCACTTTTTTGCACATAAATCGAGCTTCTATTTGTTTTTTTAATTAATTCAAAAACATAAGTAATTGATTATCAATTAAATATAAGATAAAACCCTTAATCAAAATTGCATTTTTGAGTGTACAGAAGTTTTGTACAAAAATGATACAGATTTTGCAGGCGCGTTCAGTAGCTTAGGCTTTAGCCTGAGCTTGCATAGCTCAGGCTAAAGCCTAAGCTACTAAAAACATGCTTTAATAAGCGCAGGCTAAAGCCTAAGCTACAAAAAACGGGCTTTATCCTTTTACCTTACTTGCTTTTCTCTCTATATATCGTTAGTATTGCAGTCAAATCTTACCAAATATGCATAAGTTAACATTAAGTATCATTTTCAGTCTATTTTGTTCCCTCTTTTTTGCCTTTTCGCAAACGCCTCATTTCAAAGTAGGGCTTGCCAAAACAGATATTACGACTTATATCAAAGGGGGAGGCATGTTGGGATATAGCATGGCTTTTAACACTGCCGAATCTATAGAAACACATCTTCATGCACGTAGCTTTGTTATAGAAGATGAAACTAAACATAGGGTTGCTATTGTCGTTTGTGAACTCTGTTTTATCACAGGAGAACTCAAAAAAGCAGTCATGGATTTGCTGCAAAAAGAAGCAACTACTCAAGACTTGAAAGAGGAAAATGTAATTATAACAGCACAACATACGCATTGTGGACCCGGCGGATTTTGCCATTATGCCTCCTATAACATGTCTATTCCGGGTTATAGTGCGGAAATTTTTACTTGGCTGTCTAAGCAAATTGCAAAATCAGTTGTAGAGGCGAGTAAGCAAAAAGTGCCTTGTCATTTGGCGTTGAACAAAGGTTTTTTTCCTGATGATTGGGAGGTCGCCTTCAATCGTTCTTTGAAAGCCTACAATCTCAATCAAGATATAAAGCCCCTTTCTGCTGAAAATCGGCATAAGGCGGTAAATCGAGAAATGACTTTGTTGAGTTTTGAAAACGAAGATAACACTCCTATGGGTTCTATCAATTGGTTCGGGGTTCATGCGACCAATCTTTCCAATGATATAAAAGCAATAAACGCAGATAACAAAGGATATGCAGCTACTTTTTTGGAGGAGTATTATGCTAAAAAAAGCCCTAATTATGTAGCGGCTTTTGCGCAAGGCAGTGCAGGTGATGTAACACCTAAGTTTATTTTTAACCCACACCATACAGCACAAAGGGGATATTGGGAAGGAAAGTTCCCAGATGACATAAAAAGTGCTAAGTATAATGGCGATTTGCAATACCAAAAAGCAAAGGAATTGATAGAAAATAAGGCTAAATATTTCGTGAAAGGAGGGAATATTCACTGTTCACTTAGGTATTTCGACTTTTCTAATATAATAATAGATACGGCATATAGCAAAACAAAAGAGGCGAAAAGAACGGCTCCTTCTTGCATCAGCATGACCATGTTGGGCGGGGCTTTGATGGACGGTCCCGCAGCCCCAATTCCTGTGGTAACTATCGGGAAATTTGCGGCAGAAACGGTCAAAATATGGGAGCTTTCTAAGGCAAAAGGGCGCGAAAATGAATGGGCAGATGCGATTAGACGCAAATATTCGGCACAAGGCAAAAAAGACATTATCTTGGAAACAGGAGAGCGGAAAGTATTAGGAACAACTGATATTCAGCATCTTGTAATCCCTGGCAGCCTTGACGGAACGCTTCAGAGTTTCAAATATTTTGATAGAATAGGCGCATTAAGCGATATACCTTGGTCGCCTCAAATCTTGCCGATACAATTGGTGCAAATTGGCGAGATTGTTTTGGCTTGCCTGCCCTTTGAAATCACGACAACGGCAGGCTATCGCTTCAAAAAAGGGCTTGAGGATTTGTATGCGACAGAAAATATAAAAGAAATTATTTTATGTCCTTATAGCAATGCGTATTCGGGCTATCTCACGACCTACGAGGAGTATCAGGCGCAAATGTATGAGGGGGGGCATACAGTCTTTGGCGAATATAGCCTTTCGGCTTTGCAAACGGTGTTTAAGGAGTTGTTTCGGGTAAAAAATGTGCCTTTTGAACAAGTCGAAAATAGGCTTTTGCCACCTGTTTTTACGGAAGAGGAGTTGAGAAAAAGGGCGTTTTATCGGAGGTAGATTTCGCGCAGATTTTCGCAGATGAAAGACGCAGATTTGCACAGATAATCGTCATATTTGTGAGAATCTGCGGTTAAATCTGCGGAAATCTGCGCGGCTACAAAGAAACTTCTTCTCCGTCAATTATCTGCTTACTTATAATAAAAAGAGGTCTATTTTTTACTTGAAAAAAGATACGCAACACATATTCGCCAATAATACCAAGCGACAATAATTGTACGCCGCTAAACAAAATCATCACAAATAACAAAGCAGTAAAGCCTTGCGGAACTGTACCAAAAACAAATTTTCGAATAATCGTATCTCCCAAATAAATCAGCGAAAAAAGAACAGACAGAAAGCCCAAATAGGTAATAAATTTAATCGGAAATTCGCTAAAATTGAAAATACCATTGTAAGCGAGTTTCCACAGCATTTTCCACGAATATTTGGAGTCGCCCGCCTGCCGTTCTTGCCTTTCGTATTCCACTCCGATTTGCTTAAAGCCCGCCCAAGCCCTCATACCCCGCAAATAACGGCTTTCTTCGGGCATTTTGTTCAAAATATCTACTACTTTTCGGCTCAATAAAGCAAAATCGCCACTATCTAAGGGAATATCTATGTAGGAAATTTTTTGCAATAAACGATAAAAACCCTTGTAGGCTATTTTTTTGAAAAAAGATTCCTTCCGCTTTTTCCGAACCGCATAAATGACCTCATACCCTGCTTTAAGTTGTGCATAAAAATCAGCCAATAACTCTGGAGGGTCTTGCAAATCTCCGTCAAGAATAAATACCCCCTGTGTCCCCCTTGCCACCTTCATGCCAGCACTTACCGCCCTTTGATGTCCAAAATTTCGAGACAATATAACACTCTGAAAACGAGTATCTTGCAAAGAAATTTGCAGCATAAGCAAAGCCGTATTATCTGTGCTGCCATCATCTATCATCACGACTTCAATTGCCACCTCAAAGCTATCCAAAAGAGCCAGCAAACGTTCTACTAACAAGGCAAACACCTTAGCTTCATTGTATAAAGGGACAATAATAGAAATCTTTTTTTCGCCCATATTGGGTAAAGAAGTAAAAATAGGTTTATGTTTTTTGTACGAATAGTGCTATGATTTCGGCAATGCGTTTTTGCCTCGTTTCTGCACGTTTGGCAAATAAAAGTCGGTGTAAGAGACTTTTTTGTACCGATTTGCTCAAGCTTAAAAAATGCTCCTTTGACCCGAATTGTGCTTCAAAAGTCGTTTCCAAGTCTTGCGGAATAATTAACTCTTCTACCTCATCTAACACAGTCCATGAGCCATTTTGTTGGGCAATTTCAATGCTTTTGTAGCCTGCGTCTGTCATCAATCCTGCGTCAATGAGTTGCACAATTTTGGCTTTATTCACTTTTGACCAAGTGCTTTTTGCCTTCCTTTTGCCAAAAAATTGCATAAATTTTTCCGCATCAATCGGCTTTCTAGTGCTGTCTATCCAGCCAAAACAAAGGGCTTCGTCCACCGCATCACTCCAAGAAATACTCGGTATCTTAGATTTCTTTTTATAAGCAACAAGCCAAATAGAGGGCTTCGACTGATGATTTTCTTGCAACCATTGTCTCCAATCTTGTCGGCTTGTGGGATAAAATGTTTCTATTTCTTTGTTTTCCATTTGAATAAATGCAAAAAGAGGTGTTATTTTTGGCACGCAAATGATAACAGTTAGCAGTGAACAGTTAGCAGTTAGCAGTTAGCAGTGAACAGTTAGCAATCATTTCTCATTTCTCATTTAAAATTCCACCTCCTCTATCTCACAAACATCAGAGCTTTCGCGCGCAATGATTCTATCAAGTTCCATCATGGCAGCCAGCGCAAGTTGCGAATAATTTTGGCAAGCATTTTGAAAACCGCCGCAAGAAGTAACCCACATACGTTGCACTAACCAAGGTCCCCCAACCTGCGGGGCAATTTGATTTACCACAGCCGCCACATTTCCAGGTCCCCCATGATAGGCATGAAGTACCATCAATTTGAACCACAAATCCCCTTCGCTAAAAGCTATACCTTTGTTATTGAGCAAGTTGCGAGTTTTGGCAATATACACCCGCCTCAACAACTGTGCAGCAACTTGCGCAGATTTGCGGAAATTAGAACGCTCATCTACTTGAGCATTCACAATCAGCCCTCCTTCGCGCGCCACGTCAGGCATCAATTGAAATGCGCCACTTGCCCCTACATTAGAAGTACGATTCATGCCCGGACTTTCTATCATCAAAATCGCTTGCGCATACCAAGGATCCACACCTTCTGCCATAAACACATCTATCGCTCGGCTAATGTTAGGAATGGTTTCTTGTATAAGATAAAAATCTTTTTTGCCATTTGTAACTAAGATATTTCGATGATATTCAAGTCCCAGAGCAGCTTTTGTACTGTCTTTAAAATATTTTTGCCCCGAAGAAGACCGCCTGTCATAGCATTTTGTACCGATAATGCCCAGAATTTCTCGGTTATCGGAGGCACTTATAAGGCTATATTCAGGCTCTAAGGTCAGAATTTCGCCCCAAAAACGAGGATGCGCCAAAGAATCCCAGCCCTGTTCGTAAAGTTGTTTATCCTTTATAAGTTTGCGACATTCTGTGTCATTCTTAAATAAGATTTTTACGATTTGATTGCTTCGTGTGCTTTTTTCGGTTTGAATAGGGGCTTTTTTTTCGCTGTTCCCCAAAAATGGCGCAGGACTCATACACATAAATCCCACAATTCCCAAAGCGACTATATTATATATGCTTTTCATTTGAAAAGAAAGTTATCAATGTTAAAGTAGTTGAAAGTTATAAGTTGAGAATTGAAAATTAATATAGGTTTATTATCATCAAGCTAAGATATATCGGAAATATTATTTCTCACTCCTACTTATGCAAAATAAAATGTACCCCAAAAGAACGTAAAAACGCCTTTTTTGTTGCAAAAAAAGTTTTTTTAAGGTATATTTTAATCTTCGTGCAAAGTTATCTATTTTTGGCAGAAAAATGGAGTTTTTTTCAAATAAAATTGTTAATGAATATGTCTGCCATTATGTTTTCCTTGTCCCCTAAGGTGCAAGAATAAGGGAAATGCTGGTAAAAAAAGAAAGACACAAACATATCCGTTTTTTTTGCGTATTTTTGTTCCCTAAAATACAGCTTATGCCAAAATCCTTCAAATATTGGTTTGCAGATGAGGTAGAGACCACATTTGGACTAAAGAAATTAGATACAATTACGCGTTTAGAGGACTGGCTCAAGGCAGAGCCGCAGCTTACAGAGGCTATGCGCGAAACCCTGTTGCGGCTGCGACTTTCCTTGCAGCGAAACGCAGATGCTTGGAATGAAGAAGAATTAAAGGTTTTCTTTATTTCGCATATTTTGGATATGGTGTCTTTTGAGATAGAATATGAAAACATCAAATTAAAGCCTTTTTTGGAAAGGGCTTTGACTTTTACGTTTCAAAAGGAAATCTACAAAGGAGAAGTAGATTTTATGGTGGCTTCGGGAAGGCAACTGCCCAAAAAACCGTACTTTTTTGTACACGAGTACAAACAAGAAACCAAAAAAGATGCTGACCCATTAGGGCAGTTGCTGATGGGAATGTTGGCTGCCAAGTTTGAAAATGACAATGATGAGCCTATATATGGGGCATATATTGTTGGGCGGAGCTGGTTTTTCGTAGTCATAAACGAACATAACGAATATTCGGTAAGTGATGCCTACCTTGCCACTCAAGATGCTATTTTCCAAATAATTGGCATTTTGCAACAAGCAAAAGAATACATTGTTCAAGCCGTAAAAACAGCAAAATAGTTCTTAACCCACAACACATGCACAGTTTCAAAAGCAAGCATTTTCCCAGTACAAGCAAGCCTTTTCTGATAGTACAAGAAGCGGCGATGTATTATTACGCCCTCATTTCCGTCTTTGTGATGCTGGGAATCATCTTGCTCATGCAGGCAGGAAAAGACATTTTGGGCTTTGCCGTCATCGGTTTTGCGGTCGCAATCTTAATGGGAAATGTGTTAGCAAGGGTAAAATTGCGGAAAATGTATGCGGAAATTTTCTTTGCAGGCGAACACGTTTCCCTTATTAGTGTATATGATATTTTATTTCCCAAGCAAAAAGAAGCCTTTCCCTTGCGTTTTGCCAATCCGGGCAGAGGGCAAACTACGATATCTTTCCACTTCAATGACCAAATTATTGTCCTTCAAAAAGAAGATTGGGCAGAATTTGAGCTTATATGGGAGGCATTTTTTGAGCTAAATCAGGAAGTTGTCTTTTAAATCACGCAGATTTTCGCAGATAGAGACGCAGATTTAATGCAGATTAAGAAAAAAAATTTGCGAAAATCTGCGGTTAAATCTGCGTGAAACACACAAAATTATGAATAACGAAATAAAATATTGGTATCTGCGCGACCACAAGCTCTTTTGGGTCTTGAGCAATGAGCAAATCAAGCAATTATGTCTGATTTCCAACTATAAAAGAGCCAAAAAAGGCGAGATTATTTATTTTGCCAACACAGATACGCCCATGATTTTTTTCCTCAAAAAAGGAAATATAAAAATTGCAGAAGTAGATGAAAACGGAAATGAGTGTATAAAAGAAATTATCCAAAAAGGGGATTTATTCGGAGAATTGAGTTTGGACACTTCTACTTCGAGCAATGAATATGCAGAAGTCCTTACAAGTGAAGTAGCTATCTGCGGTTTTTTGCTTACAGATTTCGAGAAATTGATGGAAAGATACCCAGATTTGGCGATGTCTTACCTCAAAATTGTCGGCTTTAAATTCAAAAGACTCAAAAACAATTATTCCAATTTGGTGTTTAAAGATGCGAAAAGCAGGCTTATCCATTTCCTCAAAGAATGGGCAGTCAAAGAAGGAAAAATAGAAGGAAATAGGGCTACAATGCCCAATTATTTGACACAACAAGACATTGCCCATATTATATGTACCACCCGTCAAACGGCTACACATTTACTCAAAGAGTTTGAAATCAAGGGTTTATTAGTCTATAATCGCAAGGAAATTGTGATTCCTGATATGGGAAATTTGAAATAATCAGGGCAACTTATGCCCATAATTCGGGTAAATTCGTGGCAGTAAGTACGAGTGAGAAATAATATAAATAGATATTTTCGATATATCTTATTTATTATAATAAACTTATATTAACTTTTAACTCTCAACTTTCAACTTTCAACTAATTAAAAACAGATTTTGAAATAATATTCCCTTTTTGTAAAGTAGCCGACATTTTCTCTTTTTTTTACCTATTATCTTTGTAGCATAAAATCAATTAAATTCTGCAAACAAAATGAAAAAGCATCTCATTATCAGCATTTTACTGCTTCTCACGCTTGGCAGCCTCTTTGCGCAAAGCAGCAAAAGACAGGCTCAATTCAACCTAAACAACAAAATCGCCCTTCAAGGTTATGACCCTGTAGCGTATTTCAAACAAGGCAAAGCTGTAAAAGGCAGCAGTTCTTTTGCTGTAAATGTGGAAGGAATCACCTATTATTGCGCTTCTGCGGCAGACAAAACCTTGTTACAAGCAAATCCTGCGGCGTATGAGCCACAATATGGTGGGTGGTGCGCGTATGCCATGGGCAAATCGGGCGAAAAAGTAGAAATTGACCCAGAAACGTTCAAGATTATTGGCGGAAAATTGTATCTTTACTACAATGCCTTTTTCAACAATACTTTGACGACTTGGAATAAAGACGAGGCAAATTTGAAAAAAAGTGCCGATACCAACTGGAAAAAATTTTTCAATTAATTTTTGCGCAGATTTTCGCGGATTTAACCACAGATTTTCGCAAATATTTCTCAATCTGCGAAAATCTGCGTCCCTATCTGCGGGAATCTGCGTGAAACAACAACTTCATTATGAAAGCATTAATTTGGATATTGCGCCTTGTAGCCGCTGCGATTCTGCTACAAACTTTGTACTTCAAATTTTCAGGCAGCGAAGAATCAGTGTACATTTTTGAGAAATTAGAGGTAGAACCTTTTGGGCGAATATTTGCAGGCATTTCGGAACTTATTGCCGCTATTCTGCTCATTATCCCCCGAACCACTTTGTTAGGAGCATTAATGGCACTTGGCGTTATGGCAGGTGCAATCGCTTCTCACTTGCTTATTCTGGGCATAGTTATCAAAGATGATGGCGGATTATTATTCGGCTTGGCTCTGATAACATCTATTTGTTGTGCGGGAATCGTATATTTGCAGCGCGATAAGCTTCCCGATTTACTTAAATTGAAAATATGACAACACTTTTTTCCAGCGTTTGCCAGAGTCTCGGCAAGCTCATAGAGTTGCTCAATCAGTTAGATGATGCCAGCTACATTGCCCCTTGCAAGGCTTTGAGCGACTCCTCTATTGGGCAGCATACACGACATATAATAGAATTGTTTCAATGTCTTGTAAATCAATATGATACAGGCATTGTGAACTATGACAAAAGAGACCGAAATCGCCAAATTGAAACAGAAATCTCCTTTGCAATTGCTTGTATAGAAGCCTTGCAATTAGACGGAAATAAGGCAAATAAAGACCTGATTTTGCAGCAATTGGACATGGAAATAGCCACCAATTATCATCGAGAATTGCTCTATAACTTGGAGCATTGTATTCATCATCAAGCACTTATCAAAGTCGCTGTTTTGCAGATGGAGGACATATATTTGTGTCCATCTTTTGGAGTAGCTCCTTCTACGTTAGAATATAGAGTCTCTATTTCACGCAGATGAACACAGATTTAACCACAGATTTTCGCAGAAAGAAAATTTGCGAAAATCTGCGTTTTTCAATCTGCGAAAATCTGCGTGAAATCCACAAATTATGCAAAAAATCCATCTTTTCTTCCATAAACTCACCCATTGGGAATATTGGTCAATGAACATTGTCTATCTTCCTATGCTTTTCGTATGGCTGTATTATTCCCTCAAAGCCAAATCTCCGTTCTTTTTTGGTGCTTCAAATCCTTTGATAAAAAATGGGGGTTTTGCAATGGAATCCAAAAAAGAAATCTATGATTTGATACCAAAAATCTATTATCCTGCCACAATTTATCCCAATATTACGGATAATATATCCCATGTTATAGCTATTTTAAAGAAAAATAATATGGCTTATCCCCTTATCGCCAAGCCCGATATAGGTTTGCGCGGGATAGCTGTCCAAAAATTGGAAAATGACACTGATTTACAGGCATATATCGCCCAAAATAAGGTCGAATATATGATTCAAGATTATGTAGCTTATGAAAATGAAATAGGTGTTTTTTATGTTCGTTTTCCCAATTCAACAAAGGGATTCATTACAGGTATTGTGTTAAAAGAGTTTTTAATCATTGTGGGAGATGGCATTTCTACCTTAGAAACCCTTATTTGCAAAGACCCACGTTATTTGATGCAACTGCCTGTTTTGCAAGAAATGTATGGAGAAAAACTGCAAATAATTTTGCCACAAGGCGAAAAAAAGAACTTAGTTCCGTATGGCAATCATTCGAGAGGGGCGAAGTTTTTGGATATTAGCGAAAAAATAAGCCCAAAATTGACGAACACTTTTAACGAAATTTGCCTCCAAATCCCCCATTTTTATTTTGGGAGGTTAGACATAAAATACAATACTTGGGAAGAATTAGAAGCAGGTAAAAGCCTGTCTATCATTGAGTTAAATGGGGCGGCAAGTGAACCTACACATATGTATGACCCCAAACATTCGCTGTTTTTTGCATGGAAAGAAATCATTAGGCATTGGGATTTGCTTTATAAAGTGAGCAAAATGAATCAAGAACAGGGTTTCAAATATCTTACCTTTTCAGAAACAAAAAATATGTTGAGAGAACATAAGGCTTTGATGAGTGAAATTTCTCGCAGATAAACCGCGACCTGTAGCTTAGGCTTTAGCCTGAGTTTACACAAATTCGCCATTTCTGTGTAACGCAAGCTAAAGCATGGGCTACGCATACGGAAAATTCATGTATCTAAATAATTTCTCACGCATTTTTAATATCGAAACGCATCTTCTATATGATAAATCATAGGATGTTCAGGGTTTTGCATACTAACTGCAATAATATCAAAACGTGCAGGGACAGTAAGGAGTTGTTTTTCATATAAATACGCATCAGCCGCTTTGAACAAATGCTGTTTTTTCGCCTCATCTACGCTGCTTTCGGGGTAGCCCGCATAGTCGCTACTACGGGTTTTTACCTCCACAAACACGACTTCTGCAGGTTCTAATTGCAAGGCTACAATGTCTATTTCCGATTTCTCAAAACGATAATTTTTGTCTAAAATATGCAAGCCTTTCGTTTCCAAAAAGCCTACAGCAAGAGATTCGCCTTGTTTTCCAAGTTCATTGTGTTGTGCCATGTTTTTTTAGGGGATTATTTAGGAGAAAGAACACAAAAAGAATGCCTTTATATTTTGTAACTATTCAGGTAGACAGACAACCCCTTCGAGGGGTTAGCACCCACTCGAAGGGTTGCTTACTCACAACGAATTTAGTTTCGCTGCCCTTCGAGTGGTCGTAGACCCTCGAAGCG
>JAYUZN010000884.1:0-2949 GCA_043751755.1 Bacteroidota bacterium
GAATCAGAAAGAACGCCTTGTGGGGTAGAATTACGGCTGTATAGCATTTTTCTAAAATTGGGGTAGCTTTGATTTGTCAAGCTATAAGAACTGCCCCAATTTACTTTAAATTTATCATTGTTTGTGGAATGTTCTCCCATGAGTTGATTAGAAACAATTTGATTGCTCACAAATTGCATATAATTTGCCTTTGTATATTGGTCGTTACTCACATTAATCCCTGCTCTGTCCACAAAATTATTGTTGCTATTGATGGAATATAGGTTGTTAAGCAAGATTTTATTGTGGTCATTTATCTTGTAAGAAAGATTAAGCAAAGCTCCCCACAAAACATTTTGGCGGTACGTAGTATCTTTGTAAGATTCACTTACCGCAGTATCGCTCAAAGTAAGCGTAGAAATACGTTCTCCATAGATGCGGCGGTTTATATTATTGTAAGTCAAAGCTCCAATAAATCCTATTTTTTGACTTTCTCCTATTTTGAAAGAATTGCCCACACTTGCCTGAAAATTTGAAGTAAGCGGCATACTATTTTTGTTGTAAATCGCCCATTGAGAAGGCAATAGCTTACTTGCAGAAAAGCGAGTATCTACATTTGTCAAAAGACTATCATAGACCTGCGAAGTAGGAAAATCGTAAGACAAAGTACGGCTACCATCATCAAACCCCAACACATCAAAAGCTCCTTTGTACGCATGTTTCGTAGGTTTGAAGGTAGATTGCGTATTGTAACTGCCTCCAACAGAAAGATTTCCTTTATATTCATCAGGAATTTCTTGAGTATTGAGGCGAATGATACCTCCCGCAAATTCTCCGGGAAGGTCAGGAGAAGCCGTTTTGTAAATAATGAGATTATCCATAAAACTTGCAGGAAAAATATCGAAAGAAAAAGCCCTTCTATCAGGCTCCGTAGAAGGCAAGACCATGCCATTGAGCAACGCCATATTATAACGGTCAGCTAATCCTCTAATAATGACAAATTTGTTGTCTTGAATGGTCGTTCCACTTACCCGTTTTAGCACATCACTCGTACTTCTATCAGGCGTGCGTTTTATATCTTCCAAAGAAATGCCCGTCATAATCAAAGTACTTTGCTTTTGCATAGTAATGAGGCTGGAAACAGACTGTTTTGTCGCACTTCCCGTAATGACAACGGCAGTAGTAGAGATGTTTTCGGCTACCATATTCACATTCAACACCATAGATTGGTCTTTGATGACCTCCACATCTGGCACATTCACCGTTTGAAAAGAAATATACGAGACATTTACCTCATATTTTCCTACAGGTACATCTGCCATTGTATAACTGCCATCAGCATCTGACAAAGCACCGATTTCAGTACCAAGTAATTGAATGGTCGCACCTTCGAGGGGCAAGTTGTTGGTTTTATCTATGACTTTGCCCATGATAGTCCCTTGCGCAAGCAACAATTCATAGCAAAGTGCCAAGATTGTGAGGAATAGTATTCGTTTTTTCATACAAAATAATTTGCCGCAAAGGTCTTAGCTTAAGATTAGGGAAAAGGCAGGTTTAGGTTAATTTTGTATGAAAAAAAGGGTAGGTAAAAAGGTAGGGAGTTTATATAGGCTTAATATCGCTGATAGCCGCACGACAAGTACCCCCAAAAAAACAGGGTTTCAATCTTTTCAAAGATTAAAACCCTGTCCTAATATCTTATAACTTAATTTCAGCTCCTCGACTATTAAAATATTTTATCGTGGTAAAAGGAAGAGCTGGGTCTGCAATGACTTGAACCCATGACCAATATTTCCGAAACCATTTCATTTGGTAGCTGTCCCACCACCCCAATTTGAGGTAGGCGGCTACATACGGATTGGCATGTATTTGCAGTTTTTTTTCTTTGTTTTGGCGAATGATGAAGTCCACATTGTTGGAAACATCATCGCCGATGAGGATAGACGCTTGGATTTTGCCACTGCCACCACAACTTGGACATGCTTCGGTCGTATTGATATCAAGCTGTGGGCGCACGCGTTGACGAGTAATTTGCACCAATCCAAATTTGCTTACAGGCAGAATTGCGTGTTTTGCGCGGTCAGGAGCCATCAAATCTTTGAGGTGGTCGAGCAAGAGTTTCTTGTTTTCGGCTTTGCGTTGGTCTATAAAATCTATGACAATGATGCCTCCCAAATCCCGTAGCCGAATCTGTCTCGCAATTTCGGCGGCGGCATCCATATTCACTTTTAGGACATTTTCCTCCAAAGTGTTATCACTGCCAATATTTTTACTCCCACTGTTTACATCAACTACGTGCATAGCCTCTGTATGCTCTATCACCAAATAGCTGCCATTGGGAAGCGAAACCACTTTGCCAAAAGAGGATTTTATTTGCTTCTCCAAGCCAAATTGCGTAAAAATAGACACTTTTCCTGCCGGGTGCAATTTCAAGCCTTTGAGATAGTCAGGCAAATTCACCTGCAAATAGTCTTTGATGTCTTCATACACCTTGTTATCGTCCGTATGAATGGCATCAAAACCTTGACTCAACATGTCTCTCAAAATAGAAGTGCTACGGTCTTGCTCGCTCAGTATCTTAGACGGTGCTTTTATGCCATTGAGATTGCCCACCATCGCCAGCCATTTGTCATAGACTGAGCGAATGTCGCGGGTCAAAGTAGCAGCATCTTTGCCTTCGGCGGCAGTACGTACAATTACGCCAAAATTTTGTGGGCGCATACTTTCCGCCAATACCTTCAGACGTTTTCGCTCCTCTATGGCAACAATTTTTTTGGAAACCGAAATGGCATTAGAGAATGGAACTAAGACCACATATTGTCCGGGAAGCGAAATTTCACTGGATAGACGATGTCCTTTGGTAGAAATGGGTTCTTTGGCGATTTGAACCACAATTTGCTGATTGAGTTTAAGAACATCCTCTATTTTTCCATTTTTGTCTATATCGGGCAAGGGCTTAAGACTTTCTAA
>JAYUZN010000885.1:0-1924 GCA_043751755.1 Bacteroidota bacterium
AGGAGGTATGGGGTCAGAATTGATGACTTTTAGCAACAAAGAAGATTTCCAAAGTTATTGGTTGTATCCCGATAGTTATATAGAAATTAGGGCAAAACAAAGCTTGGGTTTTACAGGAAGCGGCTGCTATTTATATGCGGCATGGAGACCTGTAGTAACAGAAATAGACTTATGGGAAACCATTTCCGATAATCTTATGAACAAAGACAGCAAAACTTGGACAGGCAATAATAATAAGGTTCATGATGAGTATTCTAATGGGTATATTTGGGGAGAATCGTATAAAGACCCTAATTTTAGCTGTAATAACAAAGTAGAAATAAAAAATAGGAAAGGCAAAGCTGTAGAAATAGATGGCGAATGGCTTATTTGGGGCTTAGAATGGCATGAAGATAAGATACGTTTTTATCTAAATAATGTCTTGCAAAGAGAAATAGATTTGACCGATTTTTCAACTTGCAATCACAGTCATGGCATTCTGTATTACAAACCGCAACCTATGTCATTTCGATTTGTACACTCAAATGTAACTTCTAAGCATAATGAGCCGATTCCTGATTCCGTAGTCAAATCGCTGTATGTGGACTATTTTCGGGTTTATCAGCCTACAGATTTGCCAGTAATTCAAGATATGTACATTCCCAAAAAAATCTGCGATAGGGGAAATGGGGGCGGGGACAATATTTCTGTGCGCTATTATCCAGATGTTATATACGAATGGTCTTCGCCAGCTTTTGATTTTGTGCCAAAAGACATAGCTACTTTATCGCATTGTTTTTGCGAAATGCAGTGGATGTACAGCAAACCTAATCTTACGTCGGGAACATATCCTGTGTATTTGAAGGCGACTTTGGCAGATGGAAGGGTAGAAAATCATACTTGGCAGGTGGGATTTGGCTACGAAATGCCGTCAATGCCTACGAATATTGTCGCAAATCCTTTGGGAAATTCGGGCTATTATCAACTTGAGGTAGAAGGTGCGGACAGTGCTTTGAGTTATGCTTGGAGTTTGGATAGCGTGGAATGGAAAATTACTTCGTCCCCGATTTGGCAGCCATTTTCGGGCGGACAAAATCTGGATATTTCGGTAAAAAGTAGTGGAATTTGCGATTGGTCGCAGGTATATCAGCAAAAAGTAGAGATTCCTTTGCCTCCAGAAAGTGCCGTTTTTTCCGAAAATTTCAATATAAGCACGCCTATTTCGGGCGAAAGAATCATACAAGAAATTACTGTTTACAACATGATGGGCAGCTTGATTCGGCGGCGAACCGTTTTATTAGAAGATAGTTGGGAAGGTATGTTAGAGGGGCTTATTTCAGGCATTTATGTGGTTTTGTATAGAGACAAAGAGGGAAAAATAGTTTCCTTGAATAAAGTCTATGTTTCGCCATAATACCTTACATTTGTTCTGAATTTTATTCAAAAAACGCAAATAATGAAAATAAAATCTGTTTATATAAACCTAATCTTAGCGATTCTGCTTTCTTGGCTATCGAGTCATGTCGTATATTATGGCTTTACAACCCACTATACAACCAATGTTTTTTCTCCACAATCATTTGGAAATCAATATGATAAAGACATTTATAAATACAGAATCCTTAGCAAATATCTGCTTCTTGGTTTAGATAGTTGGGAAAAAACTGATACAAAAGCTGATGACAGAATTTTGCTAATAGATAAAAACGGTACAAATCATTTTTACAATTCTTACCATAAATTAAACACTTTTTTTTTGGTAATAATGGCGATTTTTTTTGTCTTAATTATTGAATCTTCTCATATAAAAATCGCCGAAAATGAAAAAAAAATAATGCTATTTTTAGTTATATTAGTTACAAATATAACACAATTTGTCATAACCCCTTACGACATTTCAAGCTACTTTTTTCAACTGTTAATCATATTTTTATTTTTAAATTAT
>JAYUZN010000886.1:0-7479 GCA_043751755.1 Bacteroidota bacterium
TTTTCAATTTTCATTCGGATTATTGAAATGATAAATTGTGCTCCTTTTTATAATCTTTTTGTAACATTACATACAGGCATTATGAAATATGCCAAAATTAGTTTCTGTTTGTATTTAGAACATTTTTCAGTAACGCCTAACGACTGGCGTTGCCGATTTGCCGCCGAGCTTGGGCTTTGTGCTTCGGCTGGGCGGCATTTTCGGCAATGCTAATGTTATGCACCTTTTTTATTCACTTACGATTTTTCTCTCTTGCTTGATTTTACATAACCTAATCTTAATGAGTGTATAGAATGATACATTATTGTTTGGAACAGGATCGACTACTGGTCGACTGCATTTCATTTTAAGTATTTTTTTATATTTTTTATTTCTCAATATCTGTTCTAATGATTCTTGATTAGTTACTCTGGACAAAATGCCTACTCGTAAACATATAGGAGTGTAGCCATCTGGCCAGTATTCTGAATGTATATAATCAAAACAAGTTTCTTGAAAAAAATGAGGCATAATTTGTTTTTTGGCATATTGGTTTATTGAATCCGAATATAAAGTAAATAAAATTTCAGGATTATCCCCATGAAAATATTCTATCTCTGTGCTATCCAAGAAATTTTGTATTACTTCTAATTGTTGGTCATATATAACATATTGATACGATTTTAGTAAATGTTTTTGGGTAAAGGCGATATTAGATATAGCCAACATCACACAAAAAAATAAGTATCTCATATTGTCAATAATAAACTTGAGGCAATTTATTTCCTTGCCATGTTATATCTTTTTTAAAATTGAGATACTTAATGCTTCCTTCTCCCCCCAGCTTTCTTTTTGCCCTCTCATTAGCATCTCTATGAATATTTGAGGCAGACATTGCCACTTTAATTTTGTCGCATAGTTTATTTATTAGTATTTGTTGAGTTGCCAATAATTCAGATTGTTCTAAGATATTATTTACCTCTACTAATTCAGCAACATTATCTTCTGTTATATTTGGGTTTGTTTCTATAATAAACGATATTTCTTCATCCAAAATCTTTCGTAAATCTATACCATATTCAGTAAGGATAGTTGCGATATCCCCCTTGTAAGTGATACCTTTTTTCCTTTCATCTTTATCTTGCAAATGTCGAGTTGATTTTTCAGGCATTTGTAATTTTATTATAAGTGCTTTCCTTACTACTTCCATAATTTGAGGAACATGCCCATATTTTTCATGTCCTTCTACCTCTCTGAATAATCCAGGATTTTCTTTTTCTAATGGTCCATCAACTCGTCTACTTTTATCAGGGTCTCCAAAAAATAGAGGTGTATAAATAATCAAAATTGTAGTTTTGAGATTATATTCTTTACTTTTGTTGTTAAAAGAAAATACAAATCCTTTACTTGTAACCTTGCTATCAATATCCTCGAATCCTTCTTTTGAGTAGTAAGTAGCCCCAAGTTCATGTACTGCTGTAACGGGATTAGCTCCATTTGTAGACTCTTTAATATCAGGGTCAGATATCCCTGCCGATTTAAGAGGGGAGTTTGTTTTTGTATTTATTTCAGGTGCAAACTTCTCCCCAATTTTCGCAAATTTATCTTGATATTTATTCACGAAATCGTTGTTTTCGCCCAACCAAGCGGGCTTTAGCCATTTATTTTCTGTCCAACTCATAATATTAGTTTGTTATCAAGTAAAAAAATAAATCTGCATCTCAAAACTATCATTTTGAGATGCAGAAAATAAAAATCAAGAAATTACTTGTGTTTGTGGAGTGTCGCAACAATTTCCAAATACTTTTTTATAAAGTTCTGCCTTTTGTACAGCATCTGTGAGCAAGTCAATAATTGCCATAGCTTGCGTTTGCTTGTCTATTTCAAGCTGCATTTTTGCTTGCTCTAAAGCTGCCTCCGCTTGCGCTTTTTGCAACTCAAATTGTTGTTTTTGGAGTTCGATTTGCAGTTCAGATTGGCGATTTTGTGCTTCTAACAAAGTTAAGTGATTCGCTATTTCTTCTTTTTCCGCAATGGAGTTTTGTAATCTTTGATTGTAACAATCCAAAGCCTCGCCCTGACCCAACAAAGCATCGACAATCACATGTTCTACAGGCAAAATACGTTCTCTCACATCTAACACCACGCCTTTTATCGCAATGCCGTTTACTGTTTGGACACATGCAGGATTTTTGTGCAAAAAGTGTTGAACCGTTACACTTTCGGGGTCTTCAGAATTGCCATTGCAGCAATTTATCAATTCTACTGTGTCACATTTCGCAAATTGACGTTTTGTACCTTCATAATCTACCACACTACACAAATCTTTCAAAAGGTCGTTTAACACATTGTCCACATCTTCTGCATTTTCTAACACTTCTAACAACAGTTGCTCCAAGCCATCTAATTTTACCGTTATTTTGGAATCAGGATGCCCATTTGTGAAGACAAAACTCACATCATGCAAGTACGTAATGGACAAATATTGTTGCGACATCTGGCGAAATACAAAATTCAACGTTCTACTAAAATTCGTATTTTCGATTTGCCGTATCGTAGTAGTTTCATTCCCTTCTGTATAACTCTCTGTACTTGTAGTATTTACCTCTACTTGGCGGTGCGCAGAACTTTCTGAAACTGTTTTATCTATCGCATTTTGGAGCGTATTATTCAGTTGTTCTCTTACAGAGTTGAGTGTACTTATGTGGTCAGCACTTGTGCTGCCACCACTTGTAGTTTGGCTACCAGTACCTCCTCCTGTCGTATTACTGCCACCTCCTCCGCCACCGCCGCCAATGCTAAATAAATCTGGAACCGTAAAACTTAAACCTCCTCCCGCTTCCCATTGCCCAGTTTGTCCCCAATTACTTTGGCTTGTTGTAGTCGTTCCGCCTGAACTTGTGACATTATTGGAGTTTGTATTACTACTTTCATCGCCTAATTTGCTTTGAAGTTCTGATTGAAGGGTATGCTCTAAGGTATTTGCACTGTTATTTGAAAAAGAATCTAACACATTTTCTGCCTTTGCTTTTGTAATTTCTTTTTTGGAATAGGAAGTGATGGAAATAGAGCTTTTTTCGCCTGCGAAAAGCGAAAATGTGCCGATAGTTTTACCTGCACCATAATCTCCCAAATGGTTAGAAACTCTTAAATGCTCAATCAAATAAATTCGAGGATATAAAATGGGTTCGCACCGATATTCTATATCAATTTCTCCTGCAAAATTGCGAAAAAAGAACGGAATATACCCCTCTTTGATATACTGTGCCATTTGGTAAGGATTTCCAAATTTAGGCGAAATAGGCGTTCTATTCGCTGTTTTTACATGGTAATTCCCATTTCCATTCAGCCACTTAACCTCTGCCTCTTTGTTGGAAAAACGGGGAATCGTTTGAAAGGGATTATCCTTGAAATTGCGCACTTCCGTTTGATTTTCAAAAGGAATTACCACGCCTTTGAGTAATTGTTGATTTACAAATATCCCGTACGCACTTTTTACGCCATCAAATAGTCCGATACATTCTTTCAAAACCTCCTCCTGAGATAAGTCTTTTGCCCTTGACCACACATTTTTTTCTTGCTTAACACTGTATATTCGCTTAAATAAGGCTTCTGCTATCTTTAAGGGAATTACATTTTTTAATTCAAATGCAGTACTTGCTGGCAAGTTGTAATTCAATTTCGGTGCTTCTCCTTCCCCCAACTCCACCAAAGGTTTGGTAGGTAAGCAAGTGTGCGGCGTGTAATTAATGTTGTTGTTTGATGTAGTTGGCATAAAGTTATAAATGGTTAAACTTGGTAAACAATACTAATACGGATTTGTTTTTATTTTGTTGTGTTTTTTGAAATTATTTTTTTCCTCTTCATGGTGCATAACGGCTGGCGTTGCCGATTTGCCGCCGAGCTTGGGCTTTGTGCTTCGGCTGGGCGGCATTTTCGGCAATGCTTATGTTAAGCGCATTTTTTTTTATTTTTTATTCATAATTACATGATGTGCAGGACCTTGTTCTTGTCCTTTTACAGGAGGGTTTTTAGCTCTTGGTCGCCATTTTCCATCTTTTAAATCTTTAACATACTTGTATTTATTTGTGTCATAACTATCTTTGCTTGGCTCAACATCAGAAACGTATATTAGTTTTATTTTAGCAGTGTCTATTACTGGTGTATTGGGTTTACCCTTTTGAGGGTAAATTATTACACTCCCATTATTGGGCTTATCAATATTTTTACTAACATTTTCGTTTTTAGGCAATGTTTTTTTAACGAAAGTATCTGAATCTTTTCTCATTACGGGTACTTTTCCTAGTTCTGTTGTAAGCCCTATTGAATTAGTTGCTTCAGAAACAGGTAAATCACTATTTGTTGTTACAAGCGTTTCATTTTGCTCACTTTTACAAGCAACAAAACTAAATATAAATACGCCCCACAAATACAGAAAGTTAATGAACAATTGCCAATTTCTCATGATAAATAGAATAGTTATTTGTTTGAATACTAAGATGATAGATACCTGATGGCAAAGCATCAGTTTCGATTACAAATGTATTCATATTTTGAACATTTTGCAAAATATTTTTTTGTACACTCCTCCCTGTAATATCAAAAATAGTAACTTCATAAGGCTCATTTCCTAGTAGTCCATCTAATACAATGGTAATATTACCGTTTGCAGGGTTAGGATAAACACTAATTTGTGAGGCTTGAGGCAACGCTTCAACTCCAATAGATGAGCCATCACCTACCTCTGCAACATATGCGTTCCAACCATTTGTTGAGCCGCCTGCATTAGGGGTTGTTCCAAAAGCATACGCACCCACCATCCAAACTCTATGCTGATTATATCTTCTTTGGATTCCTGTATAGTCTCCCCATCTTTCAAAATGTACATTACAACAAATATTTGCAGCATTATCACATTCCAAATTCACAACGCCTAAACCTTGTTGAACAATCGGGATTTGTATTTGTGGCGTGAATGAATTTGCCTCAAAACTTAAAGCAGCTACTTGAGCATACATGTTATCCCCACTTCTTAAAAAGCCAATTATAACTGATTCGTCCAATTGATTTACTCCATATGACGCAATAGAAGGATATGCACACGCTTGATTTTGAGTGGATAAATCTAAGATATTTCTTGTGTTTGTTACAGGAGTTGCAGATAAATCTATAATGTTGTAACTAATTGCGCCTAATTGATTACTTGGAGCAGCACCTTGTTCTGTGAAAACAAAATGAATTTTGTTGTTTAAGAAAAAAGCATTTTGCACTCTATTGTCTCCACCGTCTAAGCGATTAGGGTTTTGCCCTCCAAGTGGGTCTGTTTGGGTACAATTACCTGCGGGAATGTATGTAGGAGTCAAAACCTTAAAAGAGCCACCCCAATATGCTCCTGTAGCAGCGCCATCTATAATTCTCGAATAATAAATAGCACTCGCACCATACAAATTGGTATATACAAAATAAATACCAGGACCAAAAGCCCCACTTTGACCATAAGTAACAGGAACCATACCTAGTGGTATATTATTATTAGCATCTGGTAAATCATTCCATTCCAACTTATTGCTTAAAGGAAGTCCGCCATATCCCTCACCTTTATTAATTTGGAAAATTTTATTTCCTGCTGGTATAGAGGTGTTCACATTACAAGCTGGATTAGCATCATTTGTAAACATAATACCCGTTATAAATAGGTCTTCGTCAGAAATGCCTATATTGGGATAATCGAACCACATGCTACTGTGGTATGCGGTGGCAGGTAGAACGTATTGGTACCAATCTGAAATGTCTGAAGGATGATTATTTTTAGAAAAACTTACCAAAACATTCGATACTGCCGAATTCCGCCCATTGAGTTGAACCAATATAAACCTGTCTGCTACATTGTCATAGATTATTCTTGGGTCAAAAAAATCAGTCGTAATGCCAGGTACGGCACTATAAAAAACATTCCACTCATATTTTTGAATAAATGTTCCATTCACTCCATTTTCTGTATAAAATTCAACAGTAGAATAATCTGTAGAAATGATAAAACCGCCATTAGAAATAGCTATTCCGTTATCTGAAGGATAATAGCCATATAAGTTATTGGCAATAAATCTTTCGTTGATGATAGGAGCAAATCCGTTTGTTTCGCCAATTTTTGAAACAGGAGTAGTTGCCTGAGAAATGGGTACCGAATTTGTTTTCTTTTCTCCATAACTTTTGGGCATTTCAGGAAGGCGACCTTGTGAGTTTGAGTAAAACCGTTCATATTCAATGCGAGGAGCATTAGGAACATATTCGGCTCTTTGCGTAATAATAGATACGGGCTGTACATTACTTTGAGCTTGTACTGCCAACTGTATCATAAAGATACATGCAAAAACATGTAAAATGTTTGTTAATTTCATAACAATTGATATTTAAAAATTTAAAAAAACTGATTTTATTTTTCTTTGCGCTTAACGCTGGCGTTGCCGATTTTCCGCCGAGCTTGGGCTTTGTGCTTCGGCTGGGCGGTATTTTCGGCAATGCTTATGTTGGTAGCATTTATTTTATTACCATCAGTTTCTGGCAAGCAATCTGTTTATTGTCCTCTTTGAGGATACAAAAATAGATTCCATTATTAAGAGAAATGGTGTGTATTTGATTATACGGATTGGTATCAAGTATAATTGGGGGTATCACTTCATGCCCCGTCATATCTACAATAGTAAGTGTTACGTTGCTTATTGTAGGAGAAATAGAACTATACGGTTTTGAATAGTCTATACTTATTTGGTTAGACGCTGGATTGGGAAATATTTTCAGGTAAGAAATCCTGTTGTCCTGCATCTCATTTTCTGTATCATGGCTTGTGTTAGTTCCAGCCGAATGAGGTGCAGCCCATCTTTGTGGGTCTTGACATTCATATTCTGGTACTTCTTCGACATATGCTTTTACTATCGCCCCTTTTTTGGCGACAAATCCTCTTGTTAGACTGATGCTTTTGCCTCCATGAAGGAGGATATTTGCGTTGGGTTCTACAACAAAATCGCCTTGGTGTATTCTATGAGTAACGTTTTTGCCTGCAAAAATATGTTCATTGCCCTCAAAATCTACTTGGTCATTACTGACAACTCTGTTTTGGAGAAATAGGTCATTAGGCATGATTTCATTCTCAAAAAATTGGGCAATGCTTGGTGTTACCCCGTCTATAACATGCTCATCATTTGCGTCTTCGATATATACTCCGTCAAAAGGGGTAACAGGACCTAGGCTAAAAGACTCGTAGCCACCGATGCCGTCATAGGTAAGTGAGGCGTGGTTGCTGAGCATATTGTAGAATAAATCATTGTGAAAAGAAGTATTCTGCATATCCAATGCGCTTATCTCGGGGATAAAACAGGTATTTTGATTGGAAACATTGGCACTAAATAAAAAGCCGAAACTATTATCTAGCAAATCGCCCACTAATTGAGGAAAATCGGCACGACCACCAGGCGCATTATCAATAGGGGCTGCATTTGATAC
>JAYUZN010000887.1:0-6222 GCA_043751755.1 Bacteroidota bacterium
GGTGGGTAAAAACGGCAAATTTGCCTCAAATTTGTAAATCTTCCCGTAATAAAACATCATTTTTAAACTATCCGAAATCTAAACTGACTGCATTGAGCGGACGCTTCAAGGTGGCTGCAACAAGCGGACGCTTGCGGCAGCGGTGCTTTGAGCAGGCAGATTTTCGCTGATGCAGCCTATCTTATAAGTGTTATCATTCCTGCTCGTTTATAGGCTACATTATCAATCGTAAGTCCCCAAGCCGTAAACGTATAAACCCCTTCTGGGCAAGATTGTCCATCCTTTGAGCCGTCCCAAAAGTCGCTCATAGAGGTCAATTCCTTTATTATTTTGCCCCAACGGTCGTATATCGTCATATTGAAAGTGATGACATTCAAGCCATTAACGGAATAAACATCATTGTGTGTGTCGCCATTTGGGGTAAACACATTGGGAAACCACAACACCCCTTCAGGCATTATTATAAACTCCATTTTGGCAGTATCTGGACATATTTCTGTGCCATTGTAAGCAATTAACATAGCAGTTAGCGTGTCTGGAAAAAGGTATTTATGCGTAGGACTTGTTTCTATCTCAAAATCTCCATCTCCAAATAGCCACAAATAACTTTTGGCATTATGCGATTGATTGATAAAATGAATATTTGTTTTCACAAAAAGCGGCACATCATTCGTGGGATAGGTAATGAAATCGGCTTCGGCAGGAGGATTATCTGCCAAAGGTATCGTTTTTGTCTTTTTGCAGCCGTTTGAGTCTGTTACCAAAAAAGTATAACTTTCATTTCCTACGATATTTAACAAAGCAGTATCTGGCGACAAATCCCCTGCCCAACTGTAAGTAAAAGGCTGTGTACCCCCTGTTGCAGCCATAATAATTGAGCCATTTGGCAGAGTGCAATAGGACGGAATTTTTTCTACCAACTCAACGAAAAGTTCATTCGGTTGTGTGATAATTACAGTGTTATTGTAGTTACATAAATGGGAATCATTTACATTAATCGTATAAGTACCTGCTGCAAAAGTTGTTACATTATGCGTGTAACGAGGCGGATTTGTATTCCATGTATAAGTGTAAGGCTGCGTTCCGCCCTGCATGACAATATCCGCCCTTCCATTGCGAAGCCCATAGCAACTTGCATTTTCAGAAGTGATAGTTCCTTGCAAAAGAGGCGGCTCTGTGAGGGTAAAAGCCATCGTATCTTTGCAGTTAAAATGGTCTGTAACCATGAGTTGATAGCTTCCTACTGCCAAATTTGTAGCTGTGTTATTCGCAGCCATAAAAGGATTCCAATTATAAATAAAAGGAGAAACTCCGTTTTGTATATTGACCGAAATAGCCCCATTGCTTTCTCCAAAACAGCGAATATCTTGAATATTTGTAGGCATAATGACAGGCAAAGTAGATGCAATGACTTGCGTATTTTGGGTAATTTTACAGCCATTTACATCTGTAACTTCAATAATATATACGCCTGCGGGCAAATTTGCAGCTGTAGCAGTCGTAGAAACGCCATTTGACCACAAATAATTGTAGGGCTGAACGCCACCGCCAATGACAATAGCCGCCGTTCCATCTGCAAAACCTATACAAATTGTGTCTCCTGTTGCAGAGCTTGTGAGTTGTGAAGGCTGTGTTATAGAAAATATTTGTGAAGTTGTACAGTTATGACTGTCGGTTATATAACTTGTGTAATTTCCTGCGATAAGATTGACGGCAGTATCATTCCCAACAAAGCCATTTGACCAACTATATATGTAAGGCATTGTTCCGCCTTGAGCTGTTGCAACTGCCATTGCTTTAGCATCTGCAAAGCAAAGGTTATCCGTATGGGTAACATTTACAGCTAACAGTTGCGGCTGTGTAAGCACAAAACTTTGCGTATCTGTGCAGTTATAAAAGTCTGTAACGGTTACAAAATAATTTCCTGCTACAAGGTTATTTGCAATATTTGTTACAGAAATATTGGGATTCCAAACATAATTGAAAGGAGGCACTCCTGTGGCAGTATCTATGTTAATAGTCGCAGAGCCTGTTCCGCCAAAACACAAAGGATTCGCAAAAGTATTGCTTGCAATCGCAACAGGGATAGGTGCGGCTACAACAATAGAACTATCTGTAATACAAGCATTTGCATCAGAAATACTAATGCTATAAGTCCCTCCTGCAAGGCTGCTAAGATTTGCTGTGTTAAGAAGGGGATTATTGTTCCAAGTATAAGCGTACCCCCCCAGTCCCCCCGAAACTGTAACAGCAGTTGCTCCATTGTTATTTCCGCAAGTAGCAGGGGTAGAAGCGAGAGAAGTAATGACAAGTGCAGAAGGTTCAGAGACGATAATATTTTGCAAAGAAGTACTACAACCATGTGAGTCATTAATGTTTACATCATAAAATCCGCCCGATAAATTGGTGGCATCTTCTGTGCTTTGAATGAAAGTAGGATTGCCTATGAGAGTCCATGTAAAAGTATAAGGCGCAACTCCTCCAGAAGTCGTAATGTTAATATTTCCATTTCCCGCGCCAAAACAAGTTACATCTTTTACAGAATCTAACACAGCCACCAAATTCGTAGATTGCACTAAGGCAAAACTCTGACTGTCCATACAACTATAGAAATCTGTAACTGCCACAAAATAAGCACCTGCGCCCATGTTATTCGCAGTATTTGTAATAGATACATTTGGCGACCAACTATAAGAAAGTGGGGCAGTTCCATTTGCGACATTTACCGTAGCAAAGCCGACTCCGCCAAAACATAGCGGATTGACAATGGAAACGCTGGAAATCGTGGGCGGAATTGGGGTATTTACGATAATGCTGCTATCTGTATTGCAACCATGCGAATCCGATATATATATGTTATAAACGCCCCCTGTTAAATTTGAAAGATTGCTTGAGGTCAAAGTCGTGTCATTATTCCATGTATAGGCATAAATAGGGCTTCCGCCAGCCGCTATTACAGCCACCGTTCCATTGTTATTTCCGCAAGTAGCAAGGGTAGCATTAAGCGAACTAATGACAAGCGCTGTAGGTTGCGCAATGAGGATTCCATTTAACCCAAAAGTACAACTATTTGAATCTGTTAGAGTTACATCATAACTTCCAGCAGGAATATTGCTTGCATCTTCGGCAGTTTGCGCATTATTCCAAGAAAAAGAATAGGGCAAAATTCCGCCCGAAACTGTAATATCAATGCCTCCGTTTGACTCGTCAAAACAATTTGCATCTGTAACAGAACTTACGACTGCATTCAAAGCTGTAGGTTGCGAAAGTACAATGGTTTGCGTATCTGTACAATTAAAAAAATCTGAAATTGTTACAAAATAACTTCCCGCAGGAATATTACTCGCCGTATTCGTAGTATCTCCATTTGACCAAATATAAAGAATCGGTGCAGCTCCATTGTTTACCATAATAGAAGCAGCCCCCGTTCCGCCAAAACAAAGCGGAGACACACTTGTAACACTCGAAATTGTAGGCGGAATAGGCGCAATGACTCCAATTATCCCATTCACAATACAGCCATTTCCGTCTGAAATTGTAATGTTATAGTTCCCTCCTCCAAGATTGAAAAGGCTATCATTATTGGGAATAGGATTGCCATTCCACGTATAATTATACCCCCCTTGTCCCCCTGTAGCCACCACATTCGCCGTAGCATTGTTATTCCCACAAGTCGCCACAGTAGCCGAAATCGCACTTATGACAAGCGCAGACGGCTCTGTAATTATTATGTTAGTGAGGGAAGTTGTACAATTATTGGCATCTGTAATGCTCACATTATACGTTCCGCCCGACAAATTACTGGCATCTTCTGTAGCTTGATTGTTATTCCAAACAAAAATATAAGGCTGCGTTCCGCCCGAAACCGTAATATCAATTGCTCCATTTCCTGCCCCAAAACAATTCACATTTGTAACATTGGAAATAAGTGCATTAAGAACAGGTGGCTCTATTATCGTAAAAACATGACTTGTCGTACAAGGCTGCGCAAAAGAAGCCGTATCGCTCAAATACACCGTATAAGTCCCTGCCGTAAGATTCGTAGCACTCGTACCATTGCTCACAGGCGGAGTCCACCATATCGCAAGCGGCGATTGAGAAGCCGTTTGATAGGTAAAAGAAGCTGCCCCTGTATTGCCGCCATTGCAAGGAATATTCGTTTGTGCTGTGTTAGTAATGGAAGTATTGCTACTTACATTTATCATAACAGTGTCATATTTGTTTATATTTATCCCCACACAAGGGTCATAAATGGCTTGCACTACGTAGTTTCCACTGGCAGAAGGGCAAATTTGAACACTTGCCCCTGTAGCAATAATGGCAGGATTTCCCGCCTGATACCAATTTAAGGTAACATTTGAAGCTCCCCCCGAAGGCGTAAAACGGCGTGCGTCATTGCTTGCTGTCCAATTTGTAGGATAATTCCGCCCCGGCACGACTGTTGCCAACGTTCCTGCAGCATTTTGAATGCCATGAATGGCATCTCCCCCATTCCAACTGTTGCAAGTCGGCTTATTCGCAATATACGTTTCTATAACATTGGTCGTTTCATAAATGACCATTTGCTGCTTGTCTATCAAATTATTGCATTGATACATAGGAATATTGTTCCAATTGACCACCAAAATACGGCAGGGATAGGTTCCATATAACTGATAATTAATGCTTCCCCCTACGCCAGGGTCTATATCATGAAAAGGCCCCATAATGGAATTGATAGGATTCTGATTACTCGGAATAGCCGCATTTATGGGCCATTGACAATATTGATTGGCATACGCTAAATTAAAACTAATCAAGCCATTTGCACCTATAACACATTGCGTATAGGTATTTCCATAAAAACAAAAAGTAAATGGCAGGGTTATCACGCCTGACCATATATCGTCAGTATTCACAATGACATTCGTTCCACCTGTAAAAGCAAAAGGCAGATAAGGAATCGTAGAAACGCTATAAGCCGTTGTTTGCGCATTTGGGACGTAAGAAGCCGTCAAAGTGCCGCAGCAATTAAGGGTCGTATCCTGCCCGAGTACGTTTATATTTACACTTGGGCAACCTTGTTGGGCTTGAGTAGCATATACAAGTAACGAAAAACAAAGAAATGTGAGTAGTCGTAAGTTCATAAATTCCTGCTTAAAACAAAGTAATGTATGGTTTTTATTTTTAGCGCACGAATATAAGGCTATTCTATGAGAAAAAAGAAAATATTTGTGTGTATGGGTAAAAATGCTGCCTTATCTGCTAACGCTGCCAGCGTGTAACCCTAGCAACTTTTGGTAAACAGGGTGGCACGCTGCCAGCGTTAAAAAAATATAAGTCCCTTCATTTTTTCCTGCATCATAAAAAGAAAAATTCTTACCTTTGTATTCAACATCATTCAAAATCTAACAATTCTCAATTTACGTGGCAAATATACAAGCTCTCATTTCTGCTTCGATTTCTGTAAAACAACAAATGCTTTCTGATGCGCATATTTTAGCGGAAATTCAGAAAGTCGCTGATGCGGTAACTCATTCCTTGAAAAATGGGGGAAAAATATGGTTTTGTGGAAATGGCGGCTCGGCGGCTGATGCACAGCACATTGCAGCCGAGCTTTCAGGACGTTTTTATATGGACAGAGACCCGCTTCCCGCAGAGGCTTTGCATGTAAACACCTCGTATCTTACGGCAGTTGCCAATGATTATGGCTATGATGTCGTCTATTCCCGCTTGCTCAAAGGCGTTGCGCAAAAAGGTGATGTGTTATTTGCGATTTCTACTTCGGGAAATTCTACCAATATCCTCAATGCCATGCACGTAGCGAGGGAAAAAGGGGTAACTATCGTAGGAATGACGGGCGAAACGGGCGGCAAAATGCGCGAATTATGCAATTTATTGCTAAATGTGCCTTCTCAAGATACGCCGCGTATTCAGGAATCGCATATTTTGTTGGGGCATATTGTGTGCCAATTGGTGGAGGAAAGTATCTTCGGTTAAGTCGATTTGCACGCAGATTTTCGCAGATTAACACAGATAAAAATCATTTGCGAAAATCTGCGAAAATCTGCGTGAAATAACACGAGAAACAACAATTAGGAATGAATAGTAAATAAGTTCCCAATTTTATCATAATTTTTGTAAAAGGCATTTGCCCCCCCGCCCCCCTGAAGGGGGGAGAAAGGCTTTACCCCCCTTTAGGGGGGCAGGGGGGCAAATGACAAACTGTTAAGTTATTTAATT
>JAYUZN010000888.1:0-7169 GCA_043751755.1 Bacteroidota bacterium
GTTATCATTACTTTTTTTCCTTGCAAAATCTTGGGCGTAACATGCGAAACAAGTGCCTCAAAAATTTCTTCAGGCTCTAACATTCTGCCCCAACCTTCCAAACCACTCGCCAAAAAGCCATTTCCTGTAGGCAAAACCGTATTTCCATAGCTTTGCAAAGTCTGCATATTTTTTTGGGTGGCAGGGTGCAAAAACATATCCCTATCCATAGCAGGGGCAATGATTATTGGGCATTTTGCAGCTAAATAAACGGCAGTCAAAGCGTTATCACACAGCCCATTAGCAAATTTGGCAAGCGTATTTGTCGTGCAAGGCGCAACAAGCATCACATCTGCCCACAATCCCATTTCTACATGTGCCGACCACTGCGCTGACCAAAGCCCTTCAAATACAGGATTTTCGGATAAAGTGCTGAAAGTCAGTTCTCCTACAAATTCTTTTGTTGCAGGCGTGATGACTACTTTCACTTCTGCCCCAGCTTTTTTGAGGAGACGAAGCAAATAAACGGACTTGTAAGCTGCAATGCCGCCTGTTATTCCTAAGATTATTTTTTTTCCTTGTAGCATATTTTGATTGGGACAGCACAGATAACACAGATTTACACAGATTAAGAAAAATGGCGAAAATTACGAGATAAGTACGAGCGAGAAATAATATAACCATCTACTTTCGATATATCTTACGGATTATGATAAACTTATATCAACTTTCAACTTTCAACTTTTCAACTACTTAATAGGTAAATTCACTTCCTTCACCATGCTTTTTTTGCCTTGTACAGAAATCGCCAAAGCCACGAAATTGGGAATCTCATATTCTTTCATAACTGCCGCATAATTTCGGGTAATTATCTGTTTTTCAGCTATTTGCAAGCCCATAGTTAAGGTCTCTTTATCAGCTTTATCAGGGCTTTTAAGTTCTATAATAATGCCTATTTTTTGCTTATCTTTTCGGGGAACAAGGCAAATATCTGCCCTTCCATAGCCGATTTCTTTGTTAGAAAAAATATGATATTGTGCCTCTAATTTTACCATTAAACCCAAGAAAAAAGCATGATAGAACTTTTCGGGCATATCCCCTGCTGTGTCATGATAGCTAAAAACGGCTTCGACAAAACGCTGAAAAATTTTCTTAAAAATCCCAATTTGTCCCGTCAAAAGTGCTTGTAACATATCTTCATGCCCCGCATGTTGAATAGGTGCTTCGACCCATTGCATAATAAAACGCCTAAAAATAGAAGAAATCTCTATATTTGGAATTTTCACTTCACAATAAGAAACGCCATATTCACTCTCTATATTTCGATAGGTCAAATATCCGCCAAATAACAACAAGTTCCAAACGGCATCTACATTTCTGTATAGCTCGCCAAAAGCGAGATTCTCTTCAAGGCGAATTTTGAGCCATTTCCCTTGTATCAAGTCCTCCAAATGATTGCGGATAGAGGCTTCTTTATTAAACATAACCTCTTGAATCAAGGCATTGTCGCTGCTATTTGCCCAAAAAGTGCTAAAATTTTTCCCACCTTTATCTACAAAATTCAGCACAGACCAAGGGTTATAGATGTCTATTTCTCCAAATTGATAGCTGTCGTACCACAATTTTACCTCTTCTCTTGTATGAAATAAGCCATAATCAGACAAAAAAGTATCTACTTCTGCTTGCGTAAAACCAAATTTATCGGACATTTTTGCGTCCAAAATCGAAAAAACATCAAAATTATTCAAGCCCGAAAACATAGATTCCTTTGCGACTCGTGTAATGCCTGTCAAAACCCCTTTTTCCAAATAAATATTGTCTTTCAGCCCCCCGCCCAAAAAATCCTTCATCAAATTTATCATTTCTTTGTAATAACCATTTGAGTATGAAGCGATTACAGGCGTATCATATTCATCTATCAAAATGACTGCTTTTTGCCCATAATGCTGCGATAAGATTTTGCAAAGATAGCGCAAGACATGTTGAAAGTCGGAAAGTTTGGGAGAATTGGTAAAAAAACGGGTAAGTATTTCTACTTCAATCGACTTAAAAGGGGTTTTACCCTCCTTACTCCAGCTATCAAAAATGTGTTGAAAATCCTGAACAGCATTACAAACCGTTGTGGAAAAAGATTCGCACATTTCTTTCCATTCCAAACTCTTTAAGTCTTTGAAAGTGAGGTAGATAACGGGGTATTTTCCGCACTTTTCCATATATTTTCCGCCTTCTTCAGTTTCTATTTTCAAGCCTTTGAATAAGGCTCGATGATCTTCACGAATGTCATAAAAATACTTCAACATGGTCATATTCAAGGTTTTACCAAAGCGGCGAGGGCGCGTAGCAAGCAAAGAAGTATCGGCATCAATGACCTCTTTGATGTATAAAGTTTTGTCTATGTAATAACGTTCTGTTACTACGGTCTTAAAATCGGATTGCCCAATAGGAATTTTTTTGTTTTCCATGAGATTATTTTTTTGCAAAGGTACGGAAAAATAGTGAGGGTAAAATGCAACATATCTGCCATTTAGCCATGCTTTTTTTGAACTTGCAAAAAAAAAAGAGAAAAAAGAAAAAATATAGGTAATTTTGGCTCGTAAAGGCTGAGAATAAACACTTTTACCTATCAAATATGTTAAGTTTTTTTCTACAATTTATTGCAGACTGGATTAAAGAAAGAGGAAGTGCTGCTTTAACAGTGCAAACAAGTTCTTTTTTCCGCAAGCCTATTGAGGTAAAAGACTTACAAAACTTGTTTTATCAAGTATTTTTTGATACTTTGGAAAGGTATATCTTGAATCCTGTAGATACAAAAGAGTTGCCAATTTTAAGAGAACTTTACGACCTAAAACAGGAAGATGGCAGCTCAAATAAGGCTAAAAAAGAGATTTTACTGACGATTTTAAGCGGCTATCAGCAGCAAAACATAGTCGAAACCCGCACACAAAACAAGGTAATTGATTTTTTGGCAGGAGAATTATGTAGGCAAAATGTGTTGAAAAATATAGATTCTGGCAAATTAGCCTTGATATTAGAAAATGCTTTAGCCCTTTTTCCGCTCAATTTTTATCAATCGCTTTCCGAAAAACAAGGCAATTTTATTCTGTTAGAAAGGGTTTCGCGCTTGTCTCATACTTTGGTACAAATAGAAGAATTGTCTCGAAAAATATTGTCTCAAACTAAGGTACAAACAGGCAATGAAAAGTTGTTATTTATGCTACTTGTTCCTACAATAACAGAAATCAATAGTTTGCAACATGCTCAAATTCCGCCCGAAAAATATGGAAATACGCCTTTAGATTGGAAACCTTTTGGGCAGAAAACGCTTGCAGCTATTTTTACAGCGATTGGGCAAAAGTATATGATAGAAATTTTGCCGCTATGGGAATTGTCAAATTTGCCGCAAATTGCTCTGTTTAAATGTCAGAAAAGAAAGATAATTATGATTGTAGATAGCATTATTTTTAAATTAAATAATGTTTTATATCAAAACATCATTCAACATATTGATGACTGTAATGTAGGGGGAATCATTTTGTATGACTATACGCATTGGCAAGAAATAGAGGCTTTAAAAACGGAGAATATGCCTTTTTTGGCGTTTTACAATACAAAACCTCATTATTCTTTTATTGAATGGAATGTGGCAAGTGATAATGATTTTACGAAGAGAATACAACAAATGGCGGTGAATTTGGCAAATCCAATCGCTACAACAACCGCTTATAACAATAGTTTAGGCACGTATTGAAATAATACTTATGATTATAACATTTTATTCTTACAAAGGCGGCGTAGGACGTACTCAAATGGTCGCAAATCTTGCGGCTTATTTTTGCTTTTACGAACACAAGAGAGTCTTGGTCATTGATTGGGATTTGGAGGCTCCGGGCTTAGATACCTATTTTTTCAATGAAGATACCTTAAAAATACGTGTCAAAAAGCTATTGACAGAGGATAAAATTGTAGAGGCTTTGGAGGTTTTAAAGGTTTTTGGGAGAAAAGATAATGATTATCAAAATAATATTATTCTCTTGATGAGTCGATATATTAATAATAAACAGCAATTTCAAATAGGCTCTGTTTCTCTCAAAAACTTTGAAATCGAAAAAAATAAACTTGTTGTAAAAATCTTGGCTATTTTTGAGCAGAAAAAAGCCCTCGCAAGTCGGGAAAATATCTCTACTGGCTTAATCGATTTTTTGAGTACGTATATAGATAGTTTTCAAAACGCAGATTTGTCGCAAGAGATAGAAAAGCAATTGCCTCATTATCAGGATTTTGTCTTAAATGCTATCGGCGGAAAAGAGGGGGCTAACAAAGTAGATATTATGCCTGCGGGCAATTTGAATAGCGATTATAACTATAAAGTCAATCATTTTCCTTGGGAAGATTTTGTTACGAAACATGCAGGCATAGGTTTTATCGAAAACGTATGGAAACCGCAAATGCTCGCAGATTATGACTATATTTTCATAGATAGCAGAACGGGAATTAGCGATTATTCGGGGATTTGTAATATTCGTATGCCGCAAATGAATGTAATTCTCATGGCTCCTAACATGCAAAATATCGAAGGGGCGACCAAAGTTGCACAAGAGATTTTGGCTTCTGAATATGTTACTTCGGGTAAACGTCCCTCCTTAATTTTGCCTTTGCTTTCGCGCGTAGATGATTCGTTTAATGACGATAATTCTTATTATTTTAAACAAAAATTTGCCAAAAATGCCTTGAATTTACTGAATCCTTTTTCGGAAAAATGGCAAGAAAAGGCGATGGATTTGTTTATGGCGCAAAAACATACTTGGATGATTGAGTACAAAAAAGACCTGTCTTTTGGCGAAAACCTGCTTTTTTCTGATGGAGAGAAAAAGATTTTGGAGGGAACACTGAATTATACGTATCAAAGTATTGCAAAGCAAATCATTTTTGTAGAAGGGAATGAACATTTTTTCAGCTTACCTATAATTGAGCAAATTAGTACAGATATTTTCTATGAACTAACCAAACAACAAAACGAAATATGGAGTTTTTTGCAAGAAATAAATTACCAATATATTAAAAAAGATTTATTTGATAGGTTTCTTATACTAGTAGCTAAAAATAATTCGCTTATTGAATATTTGAATTATAGAAAGAAAGGCGGAGAATTAGGAATAAATTCCAGTATTCTAAACGAAACTTGTGCATTCATGGTCGCAAAATTTATTGATGAGGGTAAAGTAGCAATACTTCTTGCCTTGTTAAAAGAAATCGCTAATATAATTATTATTGTAAAATCGTATAAAAGTAAACTACAACTTTTAGAAGAAATTGAGACCTTATCTTTAACAGCAGCTGCTCTTTTACAAGAAAAGCTGCAAAAAAGTTGATAAACAATTAATCCTTTACAGCAAGAAAAAATCACTATCTTTGTCTTTTATTTATACCAAAACATGGGATATAGCAATTACAAAAACTTCAAACAAACGCTCAAAAAGCTCAATTTAGTAGAAAGCGACTTCAACATGTTTCCAAATGTGAAACTTGTTCAGCCTTCGGATTGGCTCGTACAAACCTTGGCATTAGCCGAAAGAGTGCCTATAACCAATGAAAAAGGGAAATCAGAAAGGCTGATTTCGCCGATTTTGTTGGAAGTTGCCGTTCATTTTGAGGAACAAATTACCCTATTTTCGGGCGAAGATTTGACCGTAGATAGCAGTATGGACTTGGCTGGAGAATGTGATTTTTTCTTTGCAAAACACCCTCGCAAAAGTGTTATGCAAGCTCCAGTTGTTACTTTTGTAGAAGCAAAAAATGAAGATTTCGAGTATGGGCAAGCACAATGTAGTGCGCAAATGTATGCTTCTCAACGCTTTAATGAAGAAGAAGGAAAGCCTTTTCCTTTTGTATATGGCTGCGCAGTTACAGGAGATAATTGGCGTTTTATGCGTTTAGAAAAACACGCAATTAGCCTTGATACAAAAATATATTATTTGATAGAATTACCCAAGATTTTGGGTATTTTTCATCAAATATTGGAAGAGATTTTGGCAGTGTGAGAAAAAAGGTATAAAGGAAGTGCATTTCTTACCCTTATAAAAGAAATTATTTGCGAAAATCTGCGTCCTCCATCTGCGAAAATCTGCGAGAAAAACAACACATCTCATGAAAAAATCCTATTTTCTCATACTACTCATGTTCTTTTTCTCCTGCAAAAATGAAAAGGAGCAAGAAAAAGACTTGTCTATTCAAGATGTACATAGCTATGCGCAGCCGCAGGAAGCGGTCGTAAAACACTTGGATTTGGATATTCATGTCAATTTTGAAGAAAAAATAATAGAAGGCTGGGCAAATCTTAGCATTTCTCATAGAGCAGATGCCAAACATATTATCTTGGATACTAAGCATTTAGCTATTCTAAAAGTAGAAATCGCTGATGGAGAAGGCAAAAAGACTAAGGCAAATTTTACGTTGGGAAAAGAAGATGCTATTATGGGTACGCCCCTTAGAATTGACATTTTGCCGAGTACACAAAAGGTTCATATTCAATATGCTACCTCCGCCGAAGCAGATGCTTTGCAGTGGCTTATGCCCGAACAAACGGCGGGAAAACAGCACCCTGTTCTGCTCACACAATCGCAGGCTATCAATGCGCGTACTTGGATTCCGATTCAAGATGGTCCTGGCATTCGTTTTACCTATTCTGCCAAAGTTTCTGTTCCCAAAGAACTCATAGCTTTGATGAGTGCCGAAAATCCGATGGCAAAAAACGAGCAAGGGGTCTATCATTTCCGTATGACGCAGCCTATCCCTGCCTATTTGCTGGCGTTAGCGGTAGGAGATTATCAATTTTCGCCCATAAGTGAGCGGGTAGGCGTATATGCAGAGCCGATAATGGCAGAAAAATGTGCCAAAGAGCTGGCAGAAACAGAACAAATGGTGGTTTTTGCGGAGGCTATGTATGGAAAATATGCTTGGGAACGCTATGATGTCATCATTTTGCCGCCGAGTTTTCCGTTTGGAGGTATGGAAAACCCCCGTTTGACCTTTGCAACGCCTACGATTATTGTGGGAGACAAGTCGCTCGTAAGTTTGATTGCGCATGAATTGGCACATTCTTGGTCAGGAAATTTGGTTACAAATGCGACTTGGAACGACTTTTGGCTCAATGAAGCTTTTACGGTTTATGTAGAAATGCGGATAATGGAGGC
>JAYUZN010000889.1:0-2847 GCA_043751755.1 Bacteroidota bacterium
ATAAGTATTGAAAAATGAATAACTTGACGATTTAGTTATAGCAGCCATTTTGAGCATTTCTTAGTGCCGTAGGCACGAAATATTTATAGAAAATGGGATACCCCCCCCAATTTAATGCGTTTTTCGTGCAAGCACGAAAAACAAGAGGGGGAGGGGGGCATGTTTTTTTTCTATAAATATCGCGTCCCTACGGGACTATAAAATCATCAACTTATTTACATTTCATTCCTAATGGGGAATTGAAAATGGAAAATGGAGAATTGCGAATCGAAAATTATTGGTAATTAATGCGTTATATTTTTCATTATAACTATTGTTATTTTCAATTTTCAATTTATTTCTGGTCTATACATTGTAAGGTTACATTTTTGCCGCCGACTTTCGCCGCAAGCTGCCTTGCTTTGATGACTTCGTCCTCTTTATAGGCTTTGATTTGGTCTGGATTGCCACAAAAATCGGGCTGATGCGTATATATTTTCTCCCCATTTGCAAGTTCCCATCGGTAGGTACATTCCGTACAAGTGCGCTTGCAGCCTACTTGCGCCATCACAATGAAGGCAAAAACAATAAATCCTATTTTTCTCATAATAAATTGATGAATGATTGAAAGAAAAGCATTCCGAAGAATTGCGCCCAAATTACAGCAAAAAAATCATTCGACCAAATGGCATTTTGTGAAATAAGTAAACAGGGTTAGACGCTGGCAGCGTGACTGTAATTTTGGGGGGAACAGAGCCTTGCAGGAGCAAAAGCTAAGGCACGTGCTAAGGCTTCTTTTTCTTCCTCATAAATAGAAATATATTTTTGGACGCTCTCCGCATTTTCTATCAAGGCTTTTTTGGCGGCTAAGGGCGAAAGGGGATTGTCTGTAAAAGTGGTAACTACCTGAATATCAAAGGCTTTTTTGGCTGCATGAACCATGTCTATAGCATTTGCCAAGATTTCTTTGCCATTTTCTTTGAGAATAGGTCCCAAAATAAGCAAAGGAATGGCTTTTTGAAGGTCGTTTATTTTGGAAGTAGCCACTTTTATCTCCGCATTTTCGAGGTAAAAAAAGTCCCTCTGTGCCGCAGAAAACGCGCTATTATTGACCAATGCCTCGCTCAATAAGGACGAAATGCGCTTGGTAACGAACAAAGTATCAGCAAGGGTATTGCCAAAAGGCTCGTGCAAGACCAACGTGCGGGTATTCCACTTGAAGTTGAATACGAAATCCCGCATAAAAAGCCTGTCTTTGAGATTGGCTGAAGATAGATAGATGAGTTGCATATCAGTGAGTAGTTAGCAATACGATTTGTTTTGCGTTTATTTCAATAATTCCTTTATATTTTCGTGAATCAAAGGGCTGTCCGTAATGCCAATTATAATTTCTTCAAAATCTTCTTCAGAAATTTCGCCCATGTATTCTATTTTATCGTGTTCATAGAGGCTTTTGAAGTCGGAAACGCTATATTCAAAAATGCCATTGCAATCTACATACGAATCTTTTTGTAAGCCATTTTCTTCAGTCGGTTTTATCCATACAAGGGTTGTAGTGGGTAGGTCTTTAAGTGCTATAAATCGTTGCCGTTTAGCAACTTGGCTTGTACAACAAGCTAAAATGAGTACCTCATTTTCTGTTCTGTGTAGGCATATAAAATAATGCGGAATATCTGTTGAAAGCTTTGCACTGGCAAAATAATACACTTTGTAGGGCATAATCCCACTCAAAAATAAGTTTATGGGAAGTTTCATACCAAATGTTTTATAATTTCGGTTTCTATATAAATTTCCTTGCTAAGTTCCAATAAAGTAGGGCTTTCTCGAAAAAAGGACTCATTTTCTGAGGAAGTATTGAGGAAAAAATCTTCATAATCCATCAGAAAACGAGAGGCTTGCCCAGATTTTAGGGCGGTTTCGTGTTTTTTCCATTCAGGATATTCGTGCGAAATTTCGGATAACTCAAAGGGGGTTTTCATGCCAAAAACATTCCATGTTGCCTCGAACATCTCTATATCTGTCTTAGAAAAAACAGACATATCGCAGTTTTTTGCCCCATAATAGGTATATTTATCGGTTGTAACAAGATACATTTCTCTATATTCTCGTTCTATATCGGACAAAAAACTACTATTTTCGGCAAGGTCTTTAGTATTAGAAGGAATAGGACCATAATTTAAGGCAAAATAAATATCCCCCAAAATAGTACGACCATAATTGCGTAAATGCGCCCTATCTGCCAGCCACAATAGTTTAAAAGCCTTCATCTTATTGATAGCTGCTGCAGGTTTTTCCTTTTCTGCTACAAAAACAAGGGCTTGAACGGCTTTTTTGAAATTAAATCCTAACATATTGAGTAATTTTATGACAAAGATAGCGGATTTATGGGAATATCCTGTATTATATTTTCACAAAACCTCTATTATGTGTCAAATTGTGAGGGAAAGTTGGATTAGGTTATAATAGGGTGTCGCACCTTCTAAAGGTGCACCACCCTGCAAACCTACGATTTCCCTTATCCTTCTCCAAAGATTTCGGGGTTCTCTATCTGCCATTGCGCCCAATAGTCGCGCTTTTCGTATTGCGCCCGCACCCAAGTATCAAAACGTACCGCCTCTAAGGAAAAGGGCGACCAAGGCGTTTTTTCCTCAAGCTCTACCAACAACTGATATATCTGCGCCTTTTTTTGCCCAAAATCAAAGGACTGTAATTCTAATTGATGCAGAATTTTGTACGTAGCCTGAACTCGCAAAGGGGCTTCGTATTTGGATAAATGCTTGCGCAAGGCTTCGATTTTCGCCATAGCAAGGTCTATTTTCTCGGTCTCAAGGTAGATGAGTATCTCGAAAATGCGGAGACGGGAGTTGT
>JAYUZN010000890.1:0-6179 GCA_043751755.1 Bacteroidota bacterium
TTTATTTGCATATATCAATTATTAGTCGTTACTTTGCGCAAAGTAAAATAAATTTTGTTTTACAAACAAATTTATTTTTACCCTCTGCGTAAGTCCTAAGTAGAAAGAAGTAAACCCGAAAAGCCGCCAATAGCAGGTGGATTATCAATAAGCTTTTTCTTATCCGTTTCAGGTCTAACAGCCAACCTAAACCCTAAAGTGCAATCACAAAAATCAGGGAATTCGCCAAATTCATATGCAGATACGGAAAAAGGTTTTTCTTCCCCTTGATATAAAAGCATCTTTTTTTCTGTTTTATCAAAAATATGTATTGGATAATTTAATAACATGCCTCCATCTACATAGATTCCATGATACTCCTCATTATATTTTTCGTCTCTTGTAGAATCGACTTGCTTTTGCGCAATAACAGGTTTAAAGGCAATAGGAATACTCATAGACATGCCTACCGCTTCTGTAACTGGAAAATCTGGGGTATGATATACAGAAAAAAGTTTAGGCATCTTCTGTACAACATTTATACTTGTTATTACTAAATCTGTAATATTAAAGAAATCTTTGAACGTAATTTCATGTGCTTTTTTAGTGGCTAAACCTGCATTTAGAACAAATTTTTGGCGATAACTATGCTTTAATAAGTTTTCTGTCATCAAAGTTTCAAAAAAAAGTCTTACCTCAAATCCAGAGAATAATCCATTTGCTCTTGCTACATTTTCTATATACTCAGAGAAACGTGGAGCCAATACTTTCACTAAATAATTTTTTGCAAACAGCCTAATTACATATCCTAAAGGACTGGTAACTATCAATAAGTCTTTTATTAAGGCGCTCAACCAATCCGAACTCCATGAACTGACATTATCTTTCTCTCTTTTTGAGGTTCCGTCTGCAATATATCTATAGGCTAATCTTGGGGCTTCAAAAAATTTTTCAAAGCTATTAATAATTCCTTTAGGGGCAGAAAAATTACGTTCTGTTTTATCTAAAACTTTGTCTATATCACTATAAGACATTCCCATAGCTAAACAAAAAGCGTTAATTGCACCTGCTGAAGAGCCTGCTACCCCTTTTAGTTGTCTATATTTAGGGGGAATAGATATTGGAAAAAGAGAAATCGGAGTTGGCATAATTATATTTGCAGTTCCACTCTCGGGTACTAGGCTTTCCTCCAAATCTTTTTGTTTGCTTAAAATATATTTTGCGAATACAAATTCTAGCCCAAAAATTGCGCCCAAATAAACAAGCCCTTTTCCACCACCGCCTTGAAAAACAAGGTATTCTATCTTCTCTTGTGTTAATTTTTGTGTTCTTTTGATACCCATAAAATTGTGTTAATTGAAAGAAAGCGTATAAAACGCTCTCTTATGATGTTCTATTAAAGATAAAATGACTGGCTTATATATACGGCACAATATCCGTTTGAGTTCGATTATCCTTCAATTTTTGGGTACTTGGCGTACCTGCGGGCAAGTCGGCGGTCAAGAAAACAAGGTTTGTAGGCACTTTTTGGATATAAGTTCCTATCACATTTGCCTCATCATACGCAGCCTCATGTTCGGCTTGGTCGCCTAAGGTGTGCAAATCTTCGAGAATAGTCTGATACGCATCAGACTCAACTCCAGGCACTTGTGCCATCGAGCCACCGCCAAACATGACCGAAAGGAAATGAAACATCATTACATATTCCTCAAAGCCCTTACGCACAGGAACCATCACTTTGGCATAACCCGCTTTGAGGAAATTGCTAAACAAAGGGTCATTATCGGACAATTTGGTTATCACCTGCCAATTCTGTTTTCTGCCATAAAAATACGGATAAAACGTGTAAGTGATGTTTTCCCAGTCAAATATTTGTTCAAACAATGCCACTAATCGTCCTTCTTCTATCGATTCACCGAAAATAATTTCGGGATAGCCCGATTGATTCAACAGCCCATTTGTAGCTGCATCAAAGCTCTCAAACCGTTGTCCTGTAAACAGCTCTAAACACCTTTTTTTCAATTCTTCTCTTTCAATTTGGCGATTGATTTCAGGATTATTGCCCGTAATTTGGTAGGCTGCGTAAGCTTGTTGCGCGTTTACCCACTCATCATACGCCTTTTTTTGCGTGTTGTAGCCCTCAATCACTTTGGCATAAACAGACTGTTTCCAGGCTAATATAGCTTCTGCGGTGGGATAGCAAGTTATCACAACATTAACAATAGCTTCTACGACACAATTAGGATTCGGTCCCCATAGTTTAATTGATATAGGAATGGAATCGCCCTCCATGGTATGTGTATATAAACTAAAAATAGAACCTGCTACATGTTGGTATGTTATCGCAACGTCTCCTATTTGAATGCTAATATAATAATCCGTAAAAACAGTCGGGTCTATTCCATAAAAATTTTGCATAACACGCCCTGCAACGGCAGTATATCCATTGGGGATAACCAATTTCTCCTCAATAGCAGCAGCGTCATCTACTCCTTTAAGGTTTAACGAAAAAGGTTTGCTTACCGTCTTGTACCCTAAAGGCTGAATCGCTGCATCTGTTACCCCATATTGAGCCGCCCAAAAAGCGTAATTCGAGTCGTTTATATCTTTAAAACTCTCCATTCCTAGCACAACATCATTACTATCTTTCAATTGTGAGGGATGAACAGGCTCTGTCATTTGGTCACCTTCAGCAGGTTTATTTACCTTTCGGAAAATATAGAAATTGGCAGGTTCGGCTACCGTAAAATCCAACATAAGCCGTTTGCTATAATTGACGACTTTGTTCAAATAATATTTGTCCACCCAGCAAAATACACCGTTTATATGTTCAGGTAACGGGCTGTTAGGAACAGCGATATTACTGAATTTATGCGAAGCTATTTCTTCTATTTCTTTGATAATTTTCAAGCTACGGGTTTCCCTAATATGCTCCTTCACACGAGTAAGGGCGCGGTCTGTTACTTGTTTGGAAAACGACGTAGCCTCATTATTGGATTCTGTCGAAGAAGAATTGTAGCCAAAACCTGTGCTTGCTTCCATACTTGCCACCGTTCCAAAAGTGGCTGACACACTTACAGATGCACTCAAATTGAGGCTTTCTTGTAGCACTTTTGATGCCTCTTTTTCGATGCTAAAACGTTCTGTAGTTTGGGTTTCACGTTCTGTTTCGTTTTCGGTTTCACGCTCGCTTGTTTCTGTCAATTCGCTGCGGTCGAGGCGGCGGTGCGAACGGGTTTTCTCCTCACTTGCCATCACATTTTCAATATGCGCCACTTCTCCCAAATCGTAGCGCATCAATTGTTGTTGTGTAACCAACAAATCTCCTACATACAAGGCATTTACAAAACTCCCCCCAAAAACAAAAGGGCTTCTTGGGCTTGCCCCACAAAGGTCTGTTTCTTTATATTCAAAACAAGCGTCATATGTTTTTAACAAAGTCTCTCCTATTCGGGTTACTTTGGGAGACAAAGGTGCTTTTCCCTCCATTTTTTCATTCCCTTCTACGCTTCTCAAATAATTTTGCAGGGCATAAACGGTTTGGTTTTCTACAGGAATATTCAATTCTTGCAATAAATTCAAGGTCTCAGCACTTAATCGTGCTGTATCTGCAAGGGTAATGAGGGCGGAATTTAGGTTTTCGCCTTCATTTTCTTTTCTAAAATGATGCTTATAACTTTGTAATAAACTAAGTTCTGACAGGGCTTTTTCAATCAAAACCGTGCGGGAAATGGATAGAGTTCCCGTTTTTAGGGGAAATTATTTTATCTCCTGCGCCATTATCTGAGTTCTTTTGCTTTTGACTTTTGATAAGTTCTCCTACCCATTCAGGCAACAAAACTCGGGCATTGAGCAAGCGTTTTAGGTCTTTATCATTGTGAATGTTTGCAATATTTTCTAATAAATAAATACATGCCATCACTTGCAATAAATGCCCCACCATTTGCCCATTTCCTTCGATAAATACTTGACATACAAGGTTATTCCACAAAATCTCTTTCTTATTTGAAAGGCTAATGTTGGAAAAATAGCTGCTTATATTTTCGCCTAAAATGCTTTCAACTTCTGCTATCCAGTTTTCCTTAACTTTTGTCTCGGTTCGTAAGCTTTCTATCAATGTCCGTAGATTGGGCAACATAACATACACACTTTCAACCGTAGGAAGGTAACTTCCCATTTCTTGAAATGACCTGCATTGCGCAACAATTGTGGTATATGCGTTTGGGCTATTTTTTGCAGAAATAGCATTACTATATAACGTACCAGAAGTAGGAATAGGCACTACATCTGCTGATACGATAAACTCAATTTGCTTGCCTTCTCTGGCAGGCTTGCGTGCGCCCCGTATGTTCACATGTTTGAACAAGGCACTGGGGTGTAATTCATTGGTTAGTTCCATTTTTTTGTTATTTAATTGGTTATTGATTACGAGTTTGGTTTAACTGGTATTGCGAAGAACGGCTGGCGTTGCCGATTTGCCGCCGAGCTTGGGCTTTGTGCTTCGGCTGGGCGGCATTTTCGGCAATGCTTATGTTGGCAGAATTTTTATTTTATTTTTTGAGCAACCAAATAGTCATCTTCGTCAATTACATATAACAGTTTGCGAAAATTGTAGTTATTTACAATTTCTAAACTTTGTTCTGCATAATTCCCCCTTCTAAGTATGTTTTTTCCTGCGCTATAAATAGATATGTCAGAGCGACTTACTGAATATGAAATCGAACGTGTTGTATCAAAAACAATGATTGCAGAATCATATTTATCTAAAAACAGAGTGGAGGAGGGAGATGTAGAAGGCATTATTGTAATTGTTTTACCTACTTCTACTGAATCATTTACATTTAACAAGTCAAAGCGTATGCTATCATTCGCTGTCCTATCATATAAATTTATTATTATATGATGATTTGTTGAATTTCGTACCTTAAATAACGAAATAGTGCCTATTCCATCATCTGTTCTTTTACAAGAGAACAAAGAGGAACATATAACTAAAATGATAAAATGAATATATTTCATAGAGTTTATAAATTATAAGTTAATATAGTTATCAAAAAGCTCATCCACAAAACTTTCAGTCGGATTAGCTGTTTGGCTTTTAAGATTATCCCGCCATTGTGTCAAAGTTTTCGCGCCATTTGTCCCGTTTGGTCCGTCTAAAGCATCTTCTATCTGCTCTAAAGTGTAACCATTTGTCCTATCAATAGGAAAATTTATATTACCACTGTTTGCAGCTCTTTGATTGTAGTTGTCTATCAAATCAATTACCACAGGTAAATACACTCCTTCAAAATCTGCGCTCAGAGCATCAAAATCCGCCGATTGCCCATCAATTGAAGATCCAGCACCATATAAATTATTGGTAAGTTGAGATGCCACACCTAAAGCCCAACTTTCAACAACTTTATTATCCGTTTGTTGAAATCTACTATGCCCAACCATATCCCAATGTGAAGCGTGGCATATTTCATGGATAGTCGTTTGATACAACCTTCTGGAATCATTTGTAAGTGTTATAGTGGCACCTGTAACAGGGTTAGTATATATGGAACCCTTGTAAACCATAATTTCAGGAAAAGTTAGCCAACGCAGCGCAGGAGCAAAAAAGGCACGATTATCTTTATCTTTTACAGCTATTTTTAGCTTTTTTGTCCAAAAACCATTATCTGTTGGCTTTTTTAATCCAAAAGCATTATGATAATAATAATAATCCGCAGCACGCTGAACATGCGCATGTATCCACGAAGCCCCCGAAGTGATAGTAGCATTCCAACCCACCGAACCTACATTGTTGGGTCCATTATATGTAGCCTGCCCCCAATTCCCATCTCGAATATCATAATCGCCAGATTCCCATACTATAGAAAAATCCACACTTCCACCAAAGTTATGGCTAATAGAGTAATTACCTGTTGAGTTAGTAAACGCCGTTTTCACTGTAAACCATCTTTTAGCTCTGACTTTTGCGCCAGACACACCTCTATTTGTTGAACTATAGTTGTCCCATACCTCAATTTTCCCTGAAGGACTCCACCTATCCAATGTTTCATCAGGCATATCATTTGTATTATCTGTTATTTCAAATGCAATACGCTCAATTTTCGGCATGTTTCACGAGTACGTTACACTTCTCTATATTTTGAAAAGAAAACCTTATTGCAATAACTTGATAATCAATTTTTTAAATCATTGATATTAAT
>JAYUZN010000891.1:0-2055 GCA_043751755.1 Bacteroidota bacterium
GAGGCGCAGGGCTAAACTCATTTGGCAGTCGTTTAGCCCCCAGCCATTGGCGGAAACTAATTGAATTCTAATAAATCCATAATCTCCTCCAATGTCAAACAATCGTCTCTTTCCGCTATCTCCAAAATTACTTTAGGTATCTGCCAATAAGCATAATTAGAATATCTATACCCGTTATGCCCACTATGCACAGCTTCATCTATACCATCGTACTCGAAGTTTTCAAATATAAAGTCAAGAATCGCTAATTCTGATGAGTAATATCCCACATTTAGAATATCATCTCTGAAAATAAATTCTCCTTCCTCGTTCTCGTCCACATACAATGTCATACGCTCGAAAGAGTTAATTAAATTGATTCGCACATACTCATTTATTCTTAATGATAATTTCTCTGCTGAATAATTGTGTTTTGTTGCTTTAAACATTTTTTTAAAAAAAATCCGCCAACATTGGGCTAAACGTACAGCCAAAGTTACGAGGCGCAGGGCTAAACTCATTTGGCAGTCGTTTAGCCCCCAGCCATTAGCCCCTCCCCTATTCATTCGGATTGTAGGGCGCAATAAGTTGATAGAAAATCGCATCTCTCCTAACCAACTTCACGATAGATTCAGACACGCCGCAATGTTTAGCCGTTTCTGTAATAGACAAGCCCGCTTCTACAGCTTCTAATACGTCAGGATATTTTTGCAAGTGTGCCGAATTTTTGATGACAATTACCCTTTGTTCTGGCGTGATAATGGGGCTTAACAGGGTGGTAACACCCATGTTACCACCCCTTGAACCCTCATTTTGCGCAAAATCCACAATTCCCATAAACTCCCCTGTATTTATGTTATAGCCCATAGATTTGTAATTCATCAAGCCTTTTTGAGCTGCATCAGTTTTGGCATCATCATTCCTATCTGTGCAGTCTGCGAATTGTCTTTGAAGGCGGAAAATGGATTGCTTTGCCCATTGATGATTTTCTTCTTCCTCGGTTTGGTGCGGAACTTTCGCTACTTGTGCGGCGGGCTTTTGTTCAGATTCCTGCTCCTCATCAGCTTCATCTGGCAGAGTAGGGGAGGGCTTATTGATGCGCATTTTGTAGGCTACAGATGCTTTGGCATAATGTCCAATACATAGCAGTACCTCCAGCACAATCGAAGCCCAAAAACCGTATTTGGCATACATGGCAGTTACGCCTTTGTTTTCGCTCACCTTTGTGCCTGTTTCCGCCTTTATTTCTGCAATCGCAGTTTCTTTTTCGGCTTTGTTATCCGCTTTTGTCTTTGTTATTTCGGCTTCTTTTTCCGAAATGCGCTAGTCATACAAGGCTATATTTTCGGTAATAGCCTTGTCGCGTGTGTCAATGTGTCCTTTCCATGAATGCCCGTTTACATACTTGTTTTTGTCGGCTTTCAAGTCCTTGAGTTCCGTTTGTAGCAAAGTCGTAGCGGCGGTTAATTGCGTTGCGTACTGTGTAGTAATTGCTTCTTTTACGGCTTTGCCGTCATCGGCAATTACCTCCGTTTTGTCCGTAATTTCTGCCAACAAATCTTCAGCCCCTTCTTTGCACATAAAGAATGAACCTACACACAATCCAAGTGCTAAGATGAGTTGCACCGGTTTGAATTGTGTGTAATCGTGCCAGCCCATCAAGATGCCATCGGCGGCATCTTTTGCCACCAATTTTTTTATCCATTCGTAGATAAACAGTATGGTAACAGCTATGATACCACACTTCAAAGCCATGTTTCCGCCAATAAAGGTAGCAGGAACATATAGGAGGGAATAGACGAAAAAGAAGGAAAGAATCATACTGACCAAATGCCCTACGTGCGTCATAAGGTTATATGCGCGGGCTTTTTCCTTCCATTTGTCCCAGCCGTTGGAGTTGCCGAATCTGCGTTCAGATTCCCGTTCAAAGCTCTCTTTGTCGTCAAAGAGGCTGATAGAGTTTCGCCCAATATTGGCGAGATGCTGCATTAAAGATGTTTTTTTCATAAAAAAGAAAATTGATAAAAAAATACTGGTATATTTGCGCTTCATAAAGAAGCTTTGGTATGCTGTTTT
>JAYUZN010000892.1:0-4379 GCA_043751755.1 Bacteroidota bacterium
CCCATTTTTTGAAAAGAGGCTTTTACCACAGATTCCACAATTTTCATGCTTTCGGGTGGCACATTTTGGCGAAAAAAAGTCAAAACCTCTCCTTCCAAATTGTCTATTGGCAGAAAAGGAATCAGCGTAAAGAGCAAAATGAGCGTAGGAAACAGGGCAAAAAAGAAGTTGTAGGCAATGGCAGCCGCCATCATATTGAAATGGGCATCAAACAAGGTCTGAAACCAGAATCGAAAAACATCATAAAGCCCTGCCCCGCCAAATCCAGGGGGTTTGATGCGCCGCAATGCTGCGAAAATGGGAATTAAGAGGCTACGAATTTTGCGTTTCATGTCTTAGGTTCAGTTGATAAGATTTATCTTTGTGCTTTGTTAAAATATTTTCCTCAGACAATTCTCTGCATATTTTTCTTACTTTTTTTCCAAAACTTTCATATTTTGTAGGGGCAATTTCTTGCGCATAAATGGTATTATACAGCGTTTGAATGATAACATTTGCTCTGATATTGAAGTGGTTATAATGATTGTTTTGATAAATACAGGTGAGAATTTGCTGAATAAGGGGCGAAAAATTTTGCATATTTAGCCCTGTTTTATAAGAAATAATAGGCAAAAAATCTACTATCATCAGCTCTCTATTCAATCCATAAATAGGCATATTATCAGTACTTGCTCCTTCATGAATCGCAATCAAACCCGCTTTATACAAATCTTGCAACACGTCCAAATGGTTATTATTATGGCTTAACAGAATGGTATAATATTTTTTTTGGTTCAATTGTTCCGATTTTCGCAAATAAGCCAGTACGAGTTCATGGCTTTTTGTAAGATTTTTGCCCAATTTTTCCTGCATAAAAAGCTGATAAACATTGAGCCAACTTTGCGTTTCTGCATCTATCAATTTGCCAGAAGGAATCGTGAGCGAAATCATCTCAGGAATGGAAAGGTCGTAATATGGTACATCTATTTGATTATCAAGGCATTTACTTACCAAAATAGCCATACCCATTCCTTGACTTTCTATTTTGTCAAAGGTTTTGAGAATACTCGCAAGTTTTGGGTTTTTGGTTTCGGGGATTCCTTGCAAAATTCGCCGTATTTCGGGGTTTGAAAGGCTATCTTTTACCAACATTTTGGGCTTAAAACTGCCAGGATTCTTGATTTCTATGCTATGTCGAGGTCTTATTTTTATTGTAACAAATTGATTTACAAGATAATCCCTGTGAGCAAGTGCATTATTTATAACTTCTCGAATCAATTCTTCGGGAAATTCCGGCTCGCTTCTACCGCCGTTTTTGTAGCTGCTGCCGATTTCAATATGCCCCCACACAAAGGCAAAAGCCTCGTCCATCAAGGTCAAAACATCACCTTCAAAGTACTTTTTCGCACTTCCGATTTCCCCTGTTTTGCCAAAATACGCATCTAATCTCGCCCGATTTTCCAAGATTCTTTCAGGCTCTTTGCCAAAAAGTAACAATCCTAACAACGTAACTTGCTTGTTTTTGTCTAAACAATACTTTCTATCCAAAAAATTGAGTGCGTCATCAAGGTCTTTTTTAAGGGTTTCTTTGCTTATATTTGCATTTATTTTGAGGATAAATTGGTTTATTTTTGCTACGGATAAATCGCTAAGGCTTGCCGTCAAAACGGGCGAAATTTCTTTGGCATATTCTATTTCCCGCTTATAGTCAAGCTGTTGCAATAGCTTAGAGGAGGGAATTATTTTATCTTGAGTCAAAGTTCGTTCATAGTATTTTTCCTCAAATTTCACATATTTCAAATCTGTACGCAAAGGCAAGACCTGCACAATCGCCACCGTTTTGTCGCCAATATGTGCATATTCTAACACAATATTTTCGGATAAATTTAGCAAAACATCCTGCTCATTTTTGAAAAATTTGGACTGCAATTCTATCAAACCGCCTTCATTTTTTCGATTAAAACCTGTTATTGTATATTTATTTTCTTTTTCTCTAATTCCGCAAATAACATAGCCGCCTTGTGTGTTCAAATAAGCACAAACGGTTTCTTTCAAAGACTTCCAATCATTTCCCGAAGACAAATCTTTGAGTTCTATCATAGCGGATTCCCTTTCCACAAAAATGCCTGTAGAAATGCTTTGTTCAATGTTTTGAAGAAGTTTTTGAATCATTTAGGAATTGTTTTGACCGAGTTATTCGAAGGTAAATGCCTCAAAAACCGTAAGGAATAGAAAATAAATAAAGTGATATTTTAAAATATGTAAAATACTCACTATCAATGAATTACTTATTTTTCATTTTTCATTTTTCATTTTTTATTTCCTAAATATGTCTATTCAAGCGCAAATTTACCCTTTTCGCCCAAATATCCTTGAAAAAATGTGTTTTTTTTCCGAACTTGCCCCAAAATTCCAAAAAAATATGAAATACATTTATTCGTTTTTACTTTCATTTATGTGTTTTGCTCTTGCTGCACAAACGCCCATTGCAGGCGGAAATGTGCAAGGAAATTGGACTTTGGCGGGTTCGCCCTACCAAATACAAGGCGTGATAACCGTCCCATATGGGCAAACGCTTACCATTCAGCCGGGCGTAGAAGTTGTTTTTCAAGGCTTGTATCATCTCTATGTAAATGGCATGTTAGATGCAGAAGGTACTGCAAATCAGCCTATTGTGTTTCGTGCGCAAGACACGACAGGTTGGTACAATGATGCTATGCCTCAAGGCGGCTGGCGTGGGATTCATTTTTATTACGCCCCGCCCAATGACTCCTCTCAGCTCAAATACTGTCATATTCAGGACACAAAACATGGCGTGCAAGGCAATGCTTCGATTGCGGCAGCTTTGGAAGGATATAGAGCTTTGCATGTTTCTTATTGCAAGATTTTTCACAATCAAAGTACTCAAAATCAAAGCAATGGCGTAATTGTGGGGGTTTATACCTTTGCGGCAGGAGAGGTGTTTGAAATCGACCATTGCGAATTGTATGACAATTATGCCCGCGTGGCAACCCTTAGAACCGACAATTATATAGCAGGAAGTTCCCATATTCATCACAATAGTGTACACAATAACATAGGAGGTTGCGCAGTTTGGGCTTTGTGGTGCTATTTGTTATTGGAGGAAAATGATATTTTTGAAAATGAAGGAACTATAGATGGCTCTGCCGTAAAATTGAGTGTTTCGAGGCGTTCCAAGATTTTCAGAAATAAAATACATCATAACACGTGCGAAACCATTGGCGCAGTCCATTGTTCGGCAGGAAAAGTGGATATAGACGCAAACCTTATTTGTAACAATCAGCATATTTCGGGTTTTTGTGGCGCAACAGATGGCGGCGGCGGCATACACGTTGCCCACAATGACAATGCGCCTTTTGACAGCACTTTTTATGTTATTCGCAACAATGTCGTAGCAAATAATTATAGCTCACTCGCAGGAGGCGGGGTCTATGTGTACAATGCAAGGGTAAAAATAATGAATAACCACTTCATTAACAATACTTCTGTTGGAGGAGGTACAGGTATGATGCGCAGCATTGGCGCGCAATCTGAATTAGATTTTCAAAACAATGTTTTCTACGGAAATGCTTTTCCTTCGCCTTCTACCCAAGAAATTCAAATATTTGAAGCGGCTTATTTGCGGTTTAGCTACAATTGGATAGAGTCGCCTCGTTCTCAACGCATGACGATTTCCCTTGCTGTAGCCACTTATGGCGATACTGCTAACAATGTTATCGGCATAAATCCTATGCTTATTGCGCCGACTTTGAGCAATCTTCTGGCTGATGATGCCACGATTGCGAACTTTAATTTAGCCGCTAATTCGCCTTGTATAAATGCAGGAAATAGCGATACTACAGGCTGTTATGTTACGCCCAAAGACTTTTTGAACAATGCGCGCCTTGTGGCTCGGATAGATATTGGGGCTTTTGAACATAAAGGCGCGGAAGGGCTTTTTGAGTTTGAAGGCAGAAATGCGTCTTTGCACATTTTCCCAAATCCTGCACAAAATAATATAAGCCTCATTTTGCCCGAAAAGGACGGAAATATGACCTTATATAATATGATGGGCGAAAAAGTGTTGGAAACAAAAGCTGCTTCTACCAAAATGAGTTGGGAACTTCCTGTTTTACCTGCGGGAATGTATCTTGTTATATGGGAGAAAAATGGGAAATATGTGGGGGATAAATTGGTGATTGGGGAGTAATCTCTCCCCAAAAATATCGGCTTATAAACCTTAGGAACGAAAATTAGATAACTTAACAGTTTGTCATTTGCCCCCCTGCCCCCCTTCAGGGGGGTAAAGCCTTTCTCCCCCCTTCAGGGCTAATCTTGCAACAGAAATTTACGAGGAGTTATTAATATGAAATCCGAAAGAAACGAATTGTAAATCATAT
>JAYUZN010000893.1:0-4377 GCA_043751755.1 Bacteroidota bacterium
GCATTTGAGACAGCATTGTTACAAGCTGTTATAGCACCCGGACAAATAGGGGTTACTTCTTCCGCAGATACCCCAATCCAATTAGGTGATAAAGGCTGAAGGGTGCAACCATTTGGAAACCCTGTTATTGTTGCGTTATTAGGAGAAGCTACGCTATTAATCGTAAATGGCACACCTGGGAAAGCTCCCCCTGTGCAGTCCAAGTAATACGTGAAATAGATGCGATAGGTACAAGGTCCTAAACATTCATACGTAACATCTACCCCCATGAAATGCGAGGCAGAGAGCCATTGTGAGAGGCAGAGCAAACAGCTTAGGAAAAACAATCGAATGGAAAACTTCATCATATATGGAAATATTATATTAATGATAAATTGAGAATTGAGAATTGAGAATTTCGCAGTATGTCCGTTGTCTGTGAGGACACAGACAACGGCTCAGCGCAATGATGATTCGGCGGTTCAATGATTTATATATGTCTTTTTTTTTACCCTTACATTTTATTCCTATTTTGAATGAAAAACAAGATATATTCGTTTTCTTTGTAGAGAAATCGGGATATTCTCATTTCCATCCCAAATAAACACATTTTTCGACATGCTACAAAACAAAAGGCTAAATAACAACATTTTTTCTACCCAAATTCCCTTTTTTTTACGAATGGGGATTTTTGGCTGCTTATCGGTTATTGTTTCTACCTTAATTGCACAGCCTACGCCCAAAGACGGTGCAAAGTTAAATTATAATCACGTACTATTTCAATGGGAGAGCATAATAAATGCAGATTTATATGTTTTGGAAGTAAAAGATGTAGCTACTAATCAATTTGTTAACAAAAGAGTGCCGCTTTCTTCTGCCATTGTCAAATATGGAATTGCGTGGGGACATGCCTACGAATGGAAGGTTACGGCTTTTTCTCACAACAAAAAAGTATATACAAGCCCTCCTCGTCATTTTAGTGTCCTCACAAGCCCCAAAGTCGATAGCAGCCGCTATCAGCACCGAATCGCCAAAAATGACCTTGCTACGGATTCCCTTTATATTATAATGGACAACCCTGGCATTATTATCGACACAAAAGGCAATCCTGTCTGGTTTTATCCCGACACCAATGTGCAGCGTACCTTCAACCTGCAACTGCTCCCAAATGGAAATATCGCTGCTTTGCGCGCCAAAGGTAACAAATCTGGCAATGAAAATTTGGCGTTTGAGGAAATTTCTTTTACAGGAAAAAAAATATGGAAGGGACCTAACATGGGCGAAGTGTCTGGAGATACGACCGAGTTTTATCATCACGACTACCAAAAACTCGCAAATGGGCATTATCTCATTATGGGCAATAAATTTGTGCCACGCAAGCTCAACAACAGCCCTACAGAGGTCTTTATTCGCTACGGAACGGTGATTGAATACAACCAAAAAGGCGATATTATATGGTCGTGGAGCAGCGACACTTACCTCAAAGATGAGGATATTTTTGCAGAAGGGATAAAAGATAATCCTTCGCATCTCAACAGCATTTATTTGGACGAGGAAAATGACCAACTGTATATTTCCTTTCGCTATATAGACAGGATTATTCGGTTGGACAGAGGCACAAATACAGTCGTGCAGACTTTTGGCACAAAACTGCCTTCAGGCGAAGCGCAACTTGCCAATGACTTATTTCATCGCCAACATTCGCCCAAAGTCTTCGACAACGCCAAATTTATGTCTATGTATGACAACGGCACAGGCATAGGCAAAGATAGCCTTTCGTCTCTCCTCATTTTGGATATGCCTAAGGGGAATATTACCTGCAAAGTGCGGTATCGCTACCCGATGTGGTTTGGCAAAAGAGGGCAATCTTGGTCATCTTCTAAGGGGGACGCAGACAAAATGTGGGATAATTTGTACCTTGTGGATATGGGTTCGATTCCTCGCACAGCCATTGTAGAGGCGTTTGGTAGAGGGCTTTTGTGGCAATGTGACCATGTTTCGCGCGAGCATCTGAATACTCCTTTTATGCCAATGGACGAAAATTATCGGGCAGATTGGGTGCGCACTTTATATCCGATTCGTTGGGATATGACGATTGGCAAGGGCTATCGAGAAAAGAAACAACGTGGCTTGCGGAAATATCCGCTTGTGGTGTACAATCATGGCACAGGCGGAAAATATGTGATAGAAATCCGAGACAAGGTAGGCGCACTTGCCTTCACTGCGGATACGGATTTTCCTGGACCCGAAACTTCGCAGTTTATAACGGTCATGTTGCCCAAAAAAGCCAAAAAAGGGCAGCCGATTGGGGAGATTATCGTCAAAAATCGGATAACAGACATAGAGGAGTATCGGGTGAATGTGGTAAGGAAGTAGTGTGATGAGGGTGGCTCACTTTTGGAAAGTGAGCCACCCTTTTTTCAACTCTCAACTTTCAACTTTCAACTACTTAGCAGCTTCTTTCCGAGCAATCACATATTTCAACATAATCATCGGCTGCACCGTCATTTTCTCCAAAAACGGCGACTCCGTAGCTCCTTTCAAATTGTAGCCCATGCCCGAAAGATAGAAATTGTCAGGGCTGTTGCGCAATTTCGCAGAGCCGCCTGCTTGCAAAGCAATATCCAAATAAAGTTGTTTCCACAGTTGCGCCACAAAACCCACACTAACGCTGCCGCCAACGGTAACGCCTTTTGAAATCTCGGTCAAATGGGTGCGAGAAAGGTATTCATAATGGTACAAAGAAGTAACCATATCTATGCTTGCGTAGGGATAATATTCAGCATAATGGTCGGCAAAACGCAAGCCTGTTTGCAGAGAAATCCCCCTATTTTGCGTATGAATATAGCTTTTTAAACTGTTGATGAGATATTCGGAGGGAGATGCCGAATGTTGATAACGCCCCGATATACCTGCTTGAATGCTAACACTTTGAGAAATGGGAATTTCTGTTTTTATCTCTGCTCCGCCCAAAATCAGTGGCGCAAGATTGATGCCCACAGTAAGGTTATGGCTATTTTGCGAATAGCCATAACTGAATTGCAAGAGCCAAAAAATAGCGGTAAATAAAAGATGCTTCATAAATTTTGTGCTAAGATACAAAAAAATTCCTACTTTTGGCGGGTAAAGTTTGTTTTTTTCACTTTCCACATTCTATATACATGTATCAAACGTTTTACGATAATCTCCAACAAGCATTAGACCAAATTCAGGAAGCAGGTCTCTTCAAAAAAGAAAGAATAATTACTACGCCTCAACGGGCTGATATTCAAGTAAGTACAGGCGAAGAAGTTATCAATTTTTGCGCCAACAACTATCTGGGCTTGTCCTCGCATCCACAAGTCTTAGCTGCCGCTCACAAAGCCCTTGATACGCATGGGTTTGGCATGTCGTCTGTCCGTTTTATATGTGGAACACAAGATATTCATAAAATCTTAGAAAGCAAAATTTCTACTTTTCTGCACACAGAAGATACTATTTTGTATGCAGCTGCTTTTGATGCAAATGGAGGCGTATTTGAGCCACTTTTTGACGCAGAAGATGCCATTATTTCCGATGAATTGAACCATGCAAGTATTATAGATGGCGTGCGCCTGTGCAAAGCCCAACGTTTTCGCTACAAACACAATAATATGGACGAGTTGGAAAAGGTGCTGATAGAAACACAATCCCTTCGCAATCGAATTATTGTAACAGATGGCGCATTTTCGATGGACGGCACGATTGCACAATTGGACAAAATGTGTGATTTGGCAGATAAATATAAGGCTTTGGTGATGGTAGATGAATGTCATGCAACGGGTTTTTTGGGCAAAACGGGACGAGGCTCTATTGAGCATTGCAATGTGTTAGGAAGGGTAGATATTATTACAGGCACTTTGGGCAAAGCACTTGGCGGCGCATCAGGCGGCTTCACTTCGGGACGAAAAGAAGTGATAGCTATGCTACGTCAGCGTTCACGCCCTTATCTGTTCTCAAATACGCTTGCCCCTTCCATAACGGGTGCGAGTATCGCTGTTTTTGATTTGCTTTCTGAAACAACAGAATTGCGGGATAAATTGGAAAAAAACACGCAATATTTTAGGGAAAAAATTACCGCCGCAGGCTTTAACATCAAACCCGGCGTGCATCCAATTGTGCCAATTATGCTCTATGACGCACCTTTAGCGCAGCAATTTGCGGCACAATTATTGACGAAAGGCATATATGTGATTGGCTTTTTCTATCCTGTTGTAGCAAAAGGACAAGCCCGTATTCGGGTACAAATTTCGGCTGCCCACGAACAGCATCACTTGGACAAAGCCATCGCAGCCTTCACAGAAGTAGGAAAAGAATTAGGCGTTTTGAAATAATTTTTTCTTTTTCTTCGTAATTGTATTTCCCGTAGCTGCCATTTTT
>JAYUZN010000894.1:0-1546 GCA_043751755.1 Bacteroidota bacterium
AAAGCAGATAACGCAGATATACCTTTTTTTTCTGCGACATCTGCCTATATCTGCTCAACTCTGCGTGAACCACAACCAATATGTTGAAATATATAACACGTTCCGTTTGGATTCTCTCTTGGATAAGCCTATTCACCGATATGGCGAGCGAAATGCTCTATCCCATAATGTCCATTTACCTCAAAAGCATTGGTTTTTCCATGTTATTAATAGGTATTTTGGAAGGAGTTGCAGAAGCTACCGCAGGTTTGAGCAAAGGCTATTTTGGAAAAATGTCTGATATTTCGGGAAAACGCGTGCCTTTTGTTCAACTCGGCTATGGATTGAGTGCTATCTCAAAGCCTATGATGGCATTATTTGGGTTGCCCTTGTGGGTTTTCGCAGCAAGAGCCTTAGATAGAATCGGAAAAGGCATCAGAACAGGCGCAAGAGATGCCCTCCTTTCAGACGAAGCTACCCCAGAAACAAAGGCAAAAGTATTTGGGTTTCACCGTTCTATGGACACACTTGGCGCAGTGTTAGGACCTGCAATAGCTTTATTATACTTGTATTTTTATCCCGAAAATTACAAAACTTTATTTTTAATTGCCTTTGTGCCGGGTGTTTTGGCAATCATTGCCTCCTCTTTTTTACAAGAAAAAAACGAACATATAGCTCCCAAAAATGCTACACTTCCTGCGCTTTTCTCCTTTCTCAACTATTGGAAAGAAGCTCCTCTCTTGTACAGAAAAGTAGTAGCTGGCTTGCTTATTTTCACCTTATTCAATAGCTCCGATGTTTTTTTGCTCTTAAAAGTAAAGGAATCTGGCATTTCTGATACACAAGTGATAGGCATTTACATTTTTTACAACCTTATTTATGCCTTATTCGCTTTTCCTATCGGAATTGTGGCAGATAAGATAGGCTTAAAAAAGATTTTTTTGATAGGACTTAGCCTTTTTGCCCTTGTTTATGTAGGAATGTCTTTTGAAGGAAGTATTTATAGCTATTTGGGCTTATTTTTTCTATATGGAATCTATGCTGCTGCCACAGAAGGCATTTCTAAAGCGTGGATTAGCAATATCAGCGACAAAAAAGACACAGCCACAGCGATTGGCACATATTCGGGATTGCAAAGTATTTTTACCATGCTTGCAAGTTCTCTTGCGGGCTTGATTTGGTACACTTGCGGAGCTTCTGCTACGTTTTGGGTTTCGGGAGTTGCAGCAGTTTTTGTCATTATTTATTTTTCGTTTTTCACGAAGATGAGTGCAGATTAAGCTCTCTTGAACCTGTTATGTTAAGCCATTTATTCTTTTCTTGCCACAAAAATCGCCCCAATCATCGCCATCAGCAGCAACACAGAAATGGCTTCAAAAGGCACTAAATAGGTTGTAAGGGTTTGTTTTCCAATGACTTGTATATTTTGCAAAGCAGCTATATCCGAGCTTGTTGCATGGCTTTTTGCCAACAAATCCCAGTCATTTTCGCTTATCATCATCAGAAAACCTGCCCCAAGTACCAAAACCGTTATCAAAGCAGGAAGGACTTGAATAAGGTCTGTACG
>JAYUZN010000895.1:0-11750 GCA_043751755.1 Bacteroidota bacterium
AAATAAAAAAATGGCGAAAGCAATATATGATTTACAATTCGTTTCTTTCGGATTTCATATTAATAACTCCTCGTAAATTTCTGTTGCAAGATTAGCCTAAAGGGGGGAGAAAGGCTTTACCCCCCTTTAGGGGGGCGGGGGGGCAAATGACAAACTGTTAAGTTATTTAATTTTCGTTCCTAACACAGATTACGCAAGTACTTATCTGTGAAAATCTACATTAATCTGTAGTGATTTTATCTACAAGCTTTATCTGCGACATCTGCCTTATCTGCGCAAATCTGCGTGCCATCAACGTAATATAATATGATTTGGAAAAAATCCGTCAGCCTCGCTGACCTCAATGCCTTTGGTATCGTGAACATGATGCAACATCTTGGCATCATCTTTACGGAAATAGGCGATGATTATTTGGTCGCAAAAATGCCCGTAGATGAGCGGACGCAGCAGCCGATGGGCTTGCTGCATGGAGGAGCCTCTGTGGTTTTGGCGGAAACGTTGGGCAGTACTGCGGCGAATTTGTGCTTAGACACCACACAAGAATACGCGTTGGGCTTAGACATCAATGCCAACCATATTCGTTCGGTCAAAAATGGCTATGTCTATGGCAAAACTATCCCTGTAAATATTGGCAAAAAGGTTCAGATTTGGCGAATAGAAATCCGAGATGAAGCGGAGAGATTGGTGTGTGAAAGCCGGATTACGATGGTGGTGCTGCCTGTTGTCATAAATTGAAGGCTACACAATTAGCCACGAATTATCCGAATTTTTACGAATTAGGGCTGTTAATTCGTGTTAATTCGTGTAATTCGTGGCAATAAAACAGCTTTCCCTTAAAATGTACTCGAAAAAGAAATCGTGAACCCATTAGACGCAGGTACAGCCCTACAAATCCCGCCTACACATAGCAAGCCTTCACGCTGTCTGCCATAGCCGATAGCAATACGATGGGAGTCTTTTATATAAGAAATCTGCGTACTAACATAATGCACTCGTTTTGCCTTTTCGGAATTTCCATAGTTATATTCATCAAATGCCGTAAAATACCAGTGTGGAGATACTGAATATTCTGCCATTAACATTGCCCAATTCCCAAAATCTTGATGTCCATTTTTCTTTTCAACATACATATGTTGCAACTCGGTTCGCAAGGCATTTTTATCATCAAACTCATAACTACTTTCCAAAATAATATTATGCGAATGAATGGTTCCAAATTCCACAATATCAGAACCTTTTTGTACCACATCTTTGTTATAAGTCAAATAAACATAGGTCAGAGTTTGCTTGAATTTATCGCTCCATTTTTTGGAAATTTCTATGTTAAAATCCTGAAAATAAAACTTATTAGAGTCTCCCCAAAAAGAAGATTTGTACAAGTATTTATAACTTCCTGTTGTATCTGTGATTTTGGAATAAAGGTGTGTTGTGTCCAAACCATTGACTCTCGCATAATTGACCGCAAACTGCCAGCCATATTTTCCGCCTGCCTTTGTGCCTTTTTTGATGCGATAATACACATTGACCTGCCCCCCAAACTCGCCATTTGGCTGGGTAGCATACGGATACAAAGTAGGCAAACGATAGGTATGGGTTTTTGTTATAGGCGGCAGAAAACTCAAAGTTTGTGAATTAAAATTCGCATTTCTATCCGAACGAAAATTCATGTTATCTACCCTTTTGACCGCTGCACTTATTGCAAACCCCTTTTTGGAATAGCTGCCTTGCGCATACAGTTGATTGCCTGTATTATAAACGAACTTGTTGGTAGCATCGGGGTCGTTTGCCTTGTATGCTCCTTCTGCTTCAAAATGTATGGCACTTCTCGTAAAAGCCGCACGTCCCGAAAATGCGGCTACATTTTGGGGCAGTTTGAGGCTGGGATTGTCATCTGCTTGATAGACACTGACCACACTTGCACCAAAACTATAACGACTTTTCCATTTTTCCCAAGCAGGAATGGCAGCATTTAAGTTTATATCCATGTCGCCTGCTCGCACAATGCCTTTGGATTTCTCCCAAAAAGCCCGTTGTTTTCCCACCAAAGCCGTAAAAACAACGCCTTTTGTGGGTTTCACTTTTACGCGCAAGCCTTCGATAGAATTGTCAATTCCCAATGCCCATTCTTGATAGGCACGCAAAATAGAGCCATTGCCAAACTGCTCATAAAAATTGCCTACCGTAATATCAAGGAAATCGCCACGATAACGGGCGTATTTGTTGGCAATTCCCAAGCCTGTGTAGCGCGGGTCAAAGCCCAAAAGGGGCGTTTGATAGATTTCAAAACGGGTTCCTACCTCTATTTTGCCCCTTTGATACAAGAGTTGCAAATAGGAATTTGACAGGATTTTTTCGGGTCTTGCCTCTGCGCCAATCGTAGAATCTACAAAAGTGTATTGCGCATCAGACTGCAAACTGCCATGAATCGTGCCTAAATCGGGCTTTTCTTGCCCAAAGACGCTGAGGGATAAGCTGCATACAAAACAGAAAAGGAGGAGAATGTAGCGTTTTTTCATACAAAATAAATTGAAATTTACGAAAAAATGTAGTTTTTTATATACAAAATGTCTAATATTTTGGAATAAGTAGTTGAAAGTTATAAGTTGAGAGTTGAGAGGTAATATAAGTTTATCATAATCAATAAGATATATCGAAAATATAGGTTTATATTATTTCTCACGCATACTTAACAATGAGATACAGCCTCAAAGGTAAAAATAAAAAATTGAGAAATGAGAAATAACTACGATGAAGTAAGCTTGGCTATTGAGCATTGCCGAACTATCCCAAACTGTTTACTGCTAACTGTTCACTGAAAAGGCTTACTAAGCCTTTCAGTTTAGTAAGCCTTATAAAAAAATAGAACGAGGAATGCATCACGCCCCCCCGTCCGTCAACCTAATCAACCTCTAACCTTTAAATTTTTATGAATATGAAAAATCTTGAAAAATCTTAACAAGTGTATGAAAAAAATATAAAGTAATATATTGGTTATGATTACTTTACTATCATTTTTTTGGAAGTTATTTATAATATAAAAAGCAAAAAATATGCCTATTAGTTTTATTTTGGTAAAATACAATTCATATCAGAATTATTTAATCCTTTTTTAATATATATACGGGTTATTGAAATATAATATTTTTTGAACCATCTTTATTCCCTTTGTTCGACATGCAAAGAAACATAGAATATTACGATTAAACATAATATTTTTCATAAAACCCCTATTTATGTAGGAATTGCTTTGGGGATAAAAAGATGGATTGCCCAATAATTAAAAACCGACACAAAGGTTTTTTGTGTCGGTTAGGCAAACGCTAATATACGCTTGCAGATAATAGCAAAGGGCTCAAAGCTGGCTATTTGTAGCTATTTCTTGGCGAGCTTTGCGGTTCCTTTGCGAACTTTGCGGTAGAACAACAGAAATGACCTCTGCGTTTATCTGCGAAATCTGCGTGAAATCCGAATCAAAGCCCCAAAGGTCTCAACAAATCCGAAGTAGGCGTTTCTTTGCGAAAATCCTTTACTAACACCCCGTTTTTGTCATATAAATAGATGCCAGGGGCTTCTGTATAGCCAAAATAATTGTCGAATTTGAAGCCACTATCCCTCAAAAAATACAATTTATCCCATGTATTCGTAGAAAAATGATTTTTCTTAAACTCCTGAATAGGTCCCGCTTCCTCCGTAGAAACCCAGACAAGGTTCATGCCTTTGACTCTTATGTAGGAGTTGTTAATCCAATCTGCTTGCAAATTGCAATGCTCGCAATAGGGGTCGTAGAAAAAAACAATGGTAGGTACACCTGTTTTGAGGTTGGCGGAGGTGAAAGTTTTGCCTTCAAGGTCAAAGAAAGAAAATTTGGGCAAGGCTTTTTGGGCTTGTGCCAAATTGAATAGCGCGAAAGTGGCTAAGAAAAAAGTGAATAAAATAATCTTTTTCATGATTGTATGAATAATTTTTACGATTTTACAGAAATAAAGAACAGATTTTCGCAGATATAGCGGAAAATAGCTATCTTTGTCTCGCAGATTTTCGCAAATTTAACCGCAGATTTTCGCAAATTGATATTGTGTTGTTATCTGCGAGAAATCTGCGTCTTTATATCTGCGAAAATCTGCGCGAAATCCTGCACGAAACCCACCAAAATCAACTTCTCATTTACAGTACAAATTACGGACAAATATGGCGATTTTCAACACCCATTTGATAGTTATAATGACACTTATAATCAATATTTCGACATACGCACAGGAAACGCCCCTTGTTTCGCTCAAAAAAACGATTGCAAACATGGCTGCAGCCAAAGGAATGGAGAACGCCTCCTTCGGAATGTGTGTGTTAAACGCAAATACCGGCGAAATCGTTGCACAACACGACATGAATCGTAGCCTCGTAACGGCTTCGACTATGAAGGTCATCACAACGACTTCTGCACTCGCTTTGTTGGGCGAGGATTTTCGCTACAAAACCCTCTTAGAATATGACGGAACAATAGAAAATGGGACACTTTTGGGAAATTTATATATAAAAGGTAGCGGCGACCCGTCCTTAGGCTCTGATAGATTTGGGGCAGGAAATAGCATGGCTGCCGTTTTGACAAAATGGGGAGAGGCGTTGAGAAAGGCAGGTATTTTGCACATAAACGGCAAAATCATCGGAGATGCGTCTGTTTTTTCCTCGCAAAATGTGCCAGACAATTGGTCTTGGCAAGACTTGGGCAACTACTATGGCGCAGGTCCTACGGGCTTGTGTATAAATGAAAATCAGTATGAAATCCACCTCAAAACAGGCGACAAAGAAGGAGAACCTGTTTCTTTGTTATATTGGGATAAAAATGTGAGAAACCTGCAATTTGTCAATGAATTGACTACGGGCGAGGCACATTCGGGGGATAATTCTTTTATTTATGGTGCGCCTTATACCTATTTGCGCTATATTCGAGGCAGTTTGCCCCCCAATCATGACGATTTTGTCATAAAAGGGAGTATTCCAGACCCAGAAAGTTATTGTGCGGAAATGTTTTGCGACCGATTGGCAGAAATGGGAATCCCTACAAGTGCCGGTTTTGGGGGAATGGCACAGGAAAAAATGGCAGGAAATAGCCATGCAGAGAGCCGCAAAACCTTGCATATACATACGTCTCCGACTTTGAAAGACATTGTATATTGGACAAATTTGCGCAGCATCAACTTGTTTGCAGAATGTATGTTATGCACTATAGGCTTGATAAAGAAGGGAATAGGCTCTACAAAAGCAGGTTTGGAGGCTGTGCAAAGTTATTGGACGGATAGGGGAATCCCGATGGAAGGCATGTTTCTCACAGACGGAAGTGGACTTTCGCCCAACAATGCAGCTACGGCGTACCAAATGGCACTTTTGCTCAAAAAAGTACAGACAGATAAAAGTTACCCTTCATTTTACAATTCGCTCCCTACGGCTGGGCAAACGGGGACACTTGCGGGTATGTGCGAAGGCACTGCTGCGGAAGGGAATGTTCATGCTAAAAGTGGCTATATGACGCGTGTGCGCACATATGCGGGCTATGTGGAGACAAAATCGGGCAAAAAACTGTGCTTTGCCATGTTTGCGAATAATTATAACGATAAGGCAAAGGATATGAAGGCACGTTTGGAGGAGCTGATGGTGAAGATGGCGGAGTTGTAGTCAGGCTTTGGCATATTCTACCAAAATATTTGCCCGCACATTGGGAGAATGAAAGCCCAATACGATATCGTGTTTAGGGATTCCTAAACGGCTCATCCATGCCACAAGGTCAAGGTCAGTGCCATTGTGTTGCAACCAAACATGCCCATTTTCTCGGACATCTATATGCACAAAGGTAGCATAAAACCACTTTCCAAACTCCCAGCCTACGCCCATAATCAAATAATGACCATGTTCGTGGTCTATTATAAGCTGGTTTTCTACGCCATCTTCTTCTTTTGGCATCATATCTGCCAATTCTTGCATGAGTTGTTGAACGGCTTGCTTGTATATTATTGTCTTATCCATTGTTCGATAATAGGTTGTAATTCGTTGTAAACAAGTATTTTAATCGAAAACATTTTGGCAAATCTCACAAAAAACGCATCATCAAAAAAACGCTCATAAAAATCTTTAGGCATCGCCAAAAATAAGACTCTATCAGGCTCTTTGTCTGCTAATGCCACGCTGTATAAGAGAAACTGCCCCACAGCGTCTTCAAAACTATCCAAATCCGAATGACTAAAAAAGGTTTTGATTTCCACTGCGATTTTCTCATCTTCTTTTTCTGCCCCAATAAAACTTTTTTCTGCCCCTAAATCTATATAGCCTTTTCTTTTTCCCATTTTGACAGGATAAGGGTCATGCGTAACTTTCCAACCCTCATTGATTAAGGCTTGTTTTACCAATTCGTGATACTTATCTTTTGCCATGTTTTATTCATTTCTGTTCGCAAAGATAGTTCTTTTTTGCTACATTGGGCAAATTTTCACGAATTATCTTTATTTGGGGAAATAGGCTTATAAGTACAGTTCACACACGAATTTTGACAATTTTGAGGGGTAGTTTTTATGCTACCTAATCCTATTTTTTATTTACAAGTATTTAATTATCAATATTTTATATATAAAAAATGCCATTTGACTTCGTAAGACTATTTTAAAATAAATATACGTTTTTTCAAAAAATACTTGTTTATTTGTGGATATTTCTGCTTAATCGGAACTCCCTCCGAAAAACGAATCATATTTTAAACTTCATAATGATGAAAAAAAACGTTTATTTTCTCTTGCTTACCTTGTTTGCACTCCTATTTGTAGCTACTTCTTGTACGCGTACAGAGGAGTTTACAGGCATTGCCGGTGGTGTCCAAAAATTGAAGGCAGGCATCACAGGGCGGGTTACTGACCAAAATCATCTGCCCGTCAAAAATGCAATGGTAACGGCTTATGGAAAGGTGGTACAAACCGACATAAATGGTGAATTTACCTTGCAAGGTTTGACTATGCCCAAATATTATGGCTATGTTAAAGTAGAAAAAACCAACTATTTTACGGGTTCTCGTAGCTTTATTGTAACCAAAGAAGGGGCTTTGAACCATGTAGAAATACAGTTGGTTCCCAAAACGAATAGAGGCACTTTTACCTCTCATATAGGCGGCACTTTTACCTTTGATGGGGTAACTTTGACCTTTCCTGCGGGGAGTATTATGTACCAAAATGGGACGATTTACAATGGGCAAGTTACCCTTGTGGCGGCGCAGCTCAATCCAGAAGATGCTGATTTTGCGCGGATTATGCCGGGCAATTTGGTCGGGCAATCGACTTCAGGGGCGCGTCAAGGCTTGGAGTCTTTTGGCATGTTAGCTGTAGAATTGGAAGGAAATTCAGGCGAAAAATTGCAAGTTCTCACAGGCAAAACGGTCAATATGAAGATGGATATTCCTGCTTCAAAATTGGCTTCTGCTCCTACAAGTTTGCCTTTGTGGTATTTTGAAGAAGTGGCAGGAATTTGGAAACAAGAAGGGGAAGCTACCTTGCAAAATGGGCAATATGTAGGCGAATTAGGGCATTTTTCTTTTTGGAACTGCGATTATGGCGGGCAACTCATCAACTTAGATGCGACTTTTGTAGATATAAATGGCAACCCTGTAACGAATGTAGAAGTGGCAATTACGGCAACTGCTATCAATGATTCGCGTTCTGCTTGGACAGATAATACAGGCAGCATTAGTGGCGGAATACCTGTTAATTCTCCCTTAGTTATCAATGTTATAGATAATTGTGGGAATGTTATTTATACCCAAAATGCGGGTCCTTATAGCAGCAGCATCAATCTTGGGACGCTAACCATTAATAGCCCAAACTATGTGATTGCAACTTATACAGGTACGGTTACAGATTGTAGCAATGCGCTTGTGAGCAATGGTTTTGTGAAAGTTATGGTAGGTCCGAGCGTGTCGTATCATAGCTTGCTCAACGGGGTATTTTCGGTTACGGTTCCTGCTTGTGTAGGCGGCGCGCCTGTGAGTATCGAAGCTGTAGATGCAGATAATTTGACGCAAAGTGCCGCTTATACAACTACGCTTACTTCGGGCGTACAAAACATAGGCAATTTGACGGCTTGCGGCGGTATTTTGGCAGAGTATATACAGTTTGTGGTGGACGGTGTGCCATCTATTGCTTTGCAAAACTTGACCTGTGTCTTAGATAGTGCTTCTGCGACTGCCTTGCATTTTAGCGGAAATACGATTCCGGGTGGTGGGGTAAATAGCGATTATATTTCTTTTACGATAGAAAGCAATGGCGGCTATGCTTTAACGAGTTTAGTGTTATATGGGCAAAATATTCAATTTCCTATGTCTTATACGGCTACTGCGATGAATGTTACGAACTGGGCGAGTGCTATTGGGCAGTTTGCAAATGGCAGTTATTCGGCTACGTATTTGGACCAAGCCTCAAATTCGCATAGTTTGGTGGTAAATTATCATCTTACAAGAACGAATTAATTTCTTTTCTCGCAGAGTTGAGCAGATGAAAGCAGATTTCGCAGATATAGAAAAATATCATCTGCGAAATCTGCGTTTATCCGCGTGAACCGAGAACCACAACACCATGAAAGCATCATTTTTCAAAACAGCCTATATAGTCGTAGGCGGAATGGAACTTTTGTCCGAGATATTGCGGACAGAAGTTCCATCTTTGTATATGTTTGTAAAGCCTCTATTGATGATAGTATTGGCTTTATATCTATACCAAACTACGCATTTAGCCGAAAAAACAGACAAAGTCTTGCTATTATCCTTGTTTTTTTCATGGGTAGGCGATTGTGTATTGATGTTTCAGGGGGAATTGTACTTTTTGGGGGGACTATTGAGCTTTTTGATAGCGCATATTTTGTATATTTATGTCTTTGCTCGGCAATTTAAACTACAAAACGGCTTCTACCTCGTTGTTATCTGCGTTTTACTCTATGGAGCTGCCCTTTTAGGGCTTGTTTTACCCAAAACGGCTCCCGAAATGCGACTTCCAATAGGCATATATGCAGGTGTTTTGTTGGTGATGACGGCTATGGCAAGTGGGCGAAAAGGCGGAGTTTCTCTGCCAAGTTTTGCCTATACCTTTGTAGGCGCTATGTTATTTATGTTTTCAGATAGTTTGATTGCGATAAACAAGTTTGCGCAGCCTTTTGAAGGTGCGAATATTGCGATAATGTTGTTGTATATCGCAGGGCAATATGGGATTGTGGAGGGGCTTCTGATTTCGCGCAGTTCGGCACAGCTCATTTCGACAGGCTCAATGCAACGCAATGTAAGGAACAAAAATTAAATAACTTGCCATTTTTCTCACCACTAAGGCACGAAGAAACACGAAGCAATAGGGTAAAAGAAGACCTCTAAGCCATGCTTTTTCTTTCTTAGTTTCCTTTGTGTCTTAGTGGTAAATTATGATTTTATTCTTTTCGTGTTCCTAAGAGATTTTCGCAGATAAAAAAACGGTAAAAATCTTACTGCCACACCCATTTCAACATCTCCTTAACACTCGGTTTTTTCCCATACATCAAAATCCCTACGCGATAGATTTTGCCCGCGACCCACACTGTTCCCAAAAAAGACGCGATGAGGATAAAAATAGACAGCAAAATCTGATAAGTCGGAACCTCCGTAAGTGCCATGCGCGACATCATGACCATAGGCGAGAAAAAGGGAAACATGGAAGCAAAAATCGCAAAACCCGAATTGGGATTAGTTAGTATGTTGGTTACGAACAACATAGGCAAAACAGACATGAGGGTAAGGGGCGTAGAAAACTGCTGTGCATCTTGAATATTGTCCGTTGCTGCCCCTAAAGCGGCGTAGAGCGACCCCATTAAAAAGAAGCCGCCAATGAAATAAATCGGGAAAAGCCACAAGATATTCCAGTTAAAATTGCGGATTCCGATGATTAATTCCCTTGCAAAATCGCCGCCCATTTCCGTATCTACGCCCGCAGGCATGTTCATTTTCGGCTGTGAGTTAATAAGGTCTTCGGGAGAAATGGTAATGCCCATTACAAGTGTTGCAGCAAATAACACAACACCTGACAACACCACCCACAACAAAAACTGCGTAAGTCCTGCCAACGCAACGGCTAAGATTTTGCCAAGCAGCAATTTGAAGGGAGAAATAGAAGAAATAATGATTTCAACAATGCGGTTGTTTTTTTCCTCAATAACACTTTGCATCAACATAGAACCATATATAACAACGAGCATATACATCAGCAAATTCATCACAAAACCCAACATATAAGCGATTGTGCCGCTTGTTTGCTGCGTGCCACTTTGCGTTATTTTTTGGGTACTTGCCTCCAATTTAAAGTCCAACGCGTCTAATTGTGCTTGACTGATGCCCATTTTATCTCGTTTATAGGCATGAATGGCACTTTTTATGCGTTTTTCTATCTCGTGTTTTACCTGCTCATTCACATTATTGCCGCCATGATAGAGGGGAAAAGAAATCTGTTTTCGTTGCAACAAAGCCGTATCAGGCAGCATAATGAGTACATCATGTTGGCTATTTTCGACTATTTTCTTGATAGAATCAATGTTTTTTTCCGTAAATTGATAGGTAATTCCTTCGCCAGACACCAAAGTCGGGCGAATCGGAGAAAGCGCATCTTCTACGACCCAAACCGTTGTGGCACTTTTTTCTGTCCATAACATAGACACAATTTGAATCCCAAAGATGAGTGCCATGCCAATCGGCAACAATAAAGTCGTGAGCCAAAAGGCTTTACGTGTTACAATATTGAGATATTCACGTTCAAAAACAGTCCAGATAAGCATAGAAAACGAGAAATAAAAATATTAAATAGTTGAAAGTTAGTAGTTGAGAGTTGAAAGTTAGTATAAGTTTATAATAACCAAGATATATCGAAAATATAGGTTTAAATTACTCTCACTCATAACTTACTGTAATAAAAAGTGTGCAAATGTAGTTAAAAATAGCTTAGGATGGAAAATGAAATATCCGTATTTATAGGCTCGCGCACTTTTTAACAGTGCGCGAGCCTATCCATTATATCGTTATCCAACTTATCTGCAACACCTGCCTGTCTCAAAACGCCTTCCGATTCACATACAAATCTCTCCCTTCCATGCTCAACCATGTCAATTTCTTTGTAGCCTTGTCATATTTCACATCAAAGGCATTTTCAAAACGGCTGCCATCACTCAACTGCAAGGCATTATCGCCATAGTAAATAACATACCAATTATCGCTATTTTCTATAAAATTGAGTTCGTCAGGGTAGCTTTTGAATTTGGCGGCAGAAACTCCTCCTTCCAAAAAGTATGTATGTGGGTCATCTTCAGTTTTGCCTGCTTTTTCTTTCACAAAATAAGGGCGATTTCTGCCATCAAAACCCGTCAAAATAATGTCTTTTCCTGCATATTCCTTGATTTCCGTTTCCCCTTGTTTGTAGAGCGAATACTTGCTGGCAGTTTCATTTATATTGTATTGAATCAAAAATTGCTTGCCATCATTGCTGGGCGTAATAAAGCCACCTGCATAGAAATAAGGCTCATCTGAGCTACTCACAAGGTCTTGTTCGGTGAAGGGAAAACTGTGAATGACCTTGTCGCCGAGATGCAAATCTACCGTCATTTTTTCCTTAGAAGCTGTCATATACAGCCATTTTTTGCTCATTTTGTCATACATAATGGAACTTTCTGCCACGCGTTCAAACAGTTCCGTTTCTGTCCCATCTTTGAAAATCAAT
>JAYUZN010000896.1:0-5001 GCA_043751755.1 Bacteroidota bacterium
TTTATTTCAATAGCTTGATAATCAATTTTTTAAATCATCAATATTGATAAAACAAAATGAAAAAGTGTAAACTACTTTTGCTGTAATATGAAACATGCCCATTTTCTTTTATGGGATTGTCTTCCATATTTAGCCTTCACTTGTAAAAATCATACACCTTTTGAATCGCGCCTAACAATTGTGGCAGGTTTGCCAAGCCATAGCGTTGAGAATCAATGTATAAAATCTGTCCTTCCAACTTCAAAAACTGCCAAGTAAAGCCATTTGTTACTGCCCCATGTATGGTATGAATTTCATTCCCTTTTTGCTGATTGAACAAACGAGCAGCATACATTTCCGCCCCACATTGTCCGTACCAATCTTCTATATTGTCATTTTTGGCTTCAAAAACGCTAATAACAGGCTCATATAGCGTGTTAGATTCGGGATTTGAACTGACCAAAAAATCGCAAACGCCCTTCAATCCTTTGCTGCTATCTATATTAAACGTAAAGCCTGAAAACGGGCGAAATCGCTGGTTTTTTACCCACATTTCTACTAAAATAGGCATAATCAACAATTCTGATTTTGCTTTTTCATTCGGCATGGGCAAAGGTAAATTTCTTTGTATCTGTTCTTGCAAAAAGTCTGAGACCTCTATTTGTGCAAATGTGCCCAATAGATTGCCCGTAATTTTTTCTTTAATGCCGCAAATATTTGCCAAATCTGTGAGTTTGTAGTAACGATAGGATTTTGGTATGTGCATATTGACTGTTTTTTGCAAAGATAGCTATTTTATCCCAAACCCACAACATAATGTATGGGTAGCTTTGCAGTGTGGCGCACTTTTGAAAAGTGTGCCACGCTATTAACCACAAATCGGTTTACCAAATCATCATGTCGCCGTCTAATTGTTTCATTCTTTTTAGCTATGCTAAAAATACGCATTTATCTTTGCAAAAAAACCTTACCTTTGCCTCGCAGATTTGTGCAGATGATAGCAGATTTGTGCAGATAGGTTTCTTTATCTGCGAAAAACAACAAAAAACTATGGAATGTAAACAACTATTACGCAAAGAATACACCGTTTTTGTCTTATCGCAAGGCAAAAGACCCGCTTCTGTCCGCAAATTTGTAGAAAGCCTCAACCTGTTAGAAAAGGATTTTTATCATCTTTTTGCCGATTTTGAAGCCTTAGAAAAAGATATTTTTCTCTCTTATTTTGAAGAAACAAGGGATAAACTGCAAAATGATGCGGCTTTTAAGCAATACAATGGCTTAGAAAAAATCCTTGCCGTTTATTATACTTGGTTTGAAGTGCTGAAATATCATAGAAGTTTTATTTCTTTTTTGGAAAAACAGAAGCCGTTTATTGTCAAAGCTATCAACTTTCTGCCTATGGGAAATTGGTTTATAAAGTTTTTGGCAAAACAAGCCCTCGCAACGGCTCCGCTTTATTTGCTTCATATCTATGAGCCTTTTAAAGAGACTTTAAAACCGATTTTGAATGAGGCTATGGGCGAAGAAATTGCAGAGCGGTTTTGGATTTCGAGCAAATATAATGACGTGTTATGGGGGGCAAGTATTTTGTTATATCGTTTTTGGCTAAATGACAAAAGCCCTGATTTTGAGCGCACGGACGCAGCTATCGAAAAGTCGTTGAACTTTGTATTTGACCTCCTTCGCCCAAATGCGTGGGATACAGGGTTTGATTTAGTGCGTTTTATGTGGACTAAACAGGCGTAATTTCGATTTCACGCAGATTTGCGCAGATAGGGACGCAGATTTTCGGAGATTACGAAAATTTGCGAAAATCTGCGGTTAAATCCGCGAAAATCTGCGCGAACCAACCAAATGACAATCTAATATGACAAACAAACAAATTTTCGATTTTGAGCGTCCTATTTATGACCTTCGACAGCGGTTGGAGGAGATGCAAAAGATTTCGGCGGACAATAAAGTGGATATGGGGGCGGCGATGCAAGCCCTCGAAAAAAATATTGAAGAACTGAAAGTGAGCATTTATGGCAAGCTCACACGCTGGCAGCGTGTCCAGATTTCGCGACATCCTGAACGTCCTTATACCTTAGATTATATCGAACATATTGCCACCGATTTTGTCGAGCTGTTTGGCGATAGAAATGTGAAAGATGACAAGGCAATGGTGGGCGGTTTGGGCAAAATTGAGGGACATTCTGTGATGTTTATTGGGCAGCAAAAAGGCAGAGATTTGAAGTCGCGCCAATACCGAAATTTTGGTATGCCCAACCCCGAAGGCTATCGCAAAGCCTTGAGATTGATGAAAATGGCAGAAAAGTTTCAAATTCCTGTCATCTCGCTCATAGATACACCCGGCGCATATCCGGGCTTAGAGGCGGAGGAAAGAGGGCAGGGCGAAGCGATTGCTCGTAATTTGATGGAAATGGCAGTGTTAAAAACGCCCATAATTTGTATCATTATTGGAGAAGGAGCATCTGGCGGAGCTTTGGGAATTGGGGTAGGAAATCGAGTGTATCAATTAGAAAACACTTGGTATTCTGTTATTTCGCCCGAATCTTGTTCCAGTATTTTGTGGCGAACTTGGGAGAAAAAGGAGGTAGCTGCCGAAGCACTCAAACTCGCCCCGCAAGACAATTTGGAATTGGGCTTGATAGATGGCGTGATTGCAGAGCCTTTAGGCGGCGCGCATTATGAGCCAGATACAGCTTTTTCCAATGTGAAAGCGCAAATTTTGTCCGCTATTGCAGAACTTTCTCCTTTGTCTATAGAAACGTTGGTAGCAGAAAGAATCGCCAAATTTGAAAAAATGGGCGTTGTGAAATCGTAGCCGCCTTTTTTCAAATGGCAGCAATAAATAATTGATTATCATATATTTATGTCAATTTTCCATTCTCCATTCTCCATTTTCAATTCCTTATTTCTCGCTTTATGGCTGCTTAGTTCCTGTTCAGAAGTGGTTCCGATTTGGTCAGGAAAAAAGAATTTGGAAGAAAATACTTTGTATTTTTCCAAGCCCATTGAGTTTGAATTGCAAGTGCCTGGCAATAAGCCTGAAGTGCCTGTGTCCTTGTATTTGGAATTGGCGGTCACTTATTACACGCAAATTGGCAGGACGGATTTGCCTTTGTCTTTCATTTTTGAAAAAATAGGCGATGCCAAAGCCTTTCCTATCGAAAAAGACAAAACCATTCAGCTCAAAGAAAAGGACACTTGGCGCGGACAAATAGACGAATATAACTCGGATTATACGCTCACAGAGCAGGTACTTCCCGATGTGAAACTCACGCCGGGAAAGTATAAACTCAAAATTTATGGCAATGATTCGGGCAATCCGAAGCGCAAAGATGACGGCTCAGAAAAGATTTTTGGGGTAGTGAAAATTGCGGCAAGGTTGTATGAAAAGGAATAAGGAAGGCTATTTAAGGAGTGGAGAGTTGAGAGTTAAAAGTTGAGAGTTGATATATGTTTATCATAATCAATAAGATATGTGAAAAATATATGCTTATGTCATTTCTCACTCGTACTTAACTTTCCTATCTTGTTCATCTTATTATATTGTCAAAAAATAAAAAAAAGCCTATCAAAGATGAATTGGCAAAAAGTTTGGTCGCAAATTGCTACTCGTTCCGACAATGCTATGGAGCAAGTAGGCAGGACGGTGCAGAATATCCCGATTTCAGCCGAATCTTTGGCGGAAATTGTGGCAGATATTGTGCAGAAAACAGGCATAAAACCGACAGATTCGGTCTTAGATGTCTGTTGTGGAAATGGAGTTTTGACCCAAAAAGTGGCAACTTATTGTGCCAATATCGTAGGAATAGATGGCGAAAAAAAACTGATAGAGAGAGCAAATCAGGATTTTTCTGCCGAAAATATAACGTATATTGTAGGAGATGCTTTTGAAGTAAAAAGCCTTGTAAATCAGTCTTTTGATGTCATTATTCTGTACTTTTCTTTCCAATATTTTGATAGCCTTGAGAAGGGAGAAAATATCATTTCAAGCCTGCTGTCTTTGCTCAACCCTCATGGCTGTATCTTGCTCGGAGATGTGCCTGATGGCAACAAAATAGCCGTTTTTTATCCGAATCTCTTGCATCGGATTCGTTATTGGATTTCTTGCCTTACGGGAAAAAATGCTATGGGAAAATTTTGGAAATATGAAGAAATTGCGCACATTTGCAAAAAATATAACGCAACGGTAAAATTGTGTCCGCAAAAAGAAACGCTGCCTTATAGCTATTATCGGGTAGATTATCTGATTTGCGGTATATAGATTCACGCAGATTAAGGACGCAGATTTGCGCAGATTAAAGAAAATCGTACTGCTGCGCTAACTGTTCACTGCTAACTGCTCACTGCTAACTGATTATGCACTCAGAAAATCTCAATTTAGACTTTTATTTTTACTATCTCATCATTGGCGTAGTCCTAACGGGTATGCTTGGGAGTTTTCTGTTTTGGCAAGGCGGCAAATTCCTGATGGACGCTTTCCAAAAAGAAGAGAATTTTGCCCGCCGCACCAATGGTATGTTATTAGTTTTGTTTTTATTGTTTAATCTTTGCTACATATTTCTCACAGCAAGTCCTGGTAAAGATGTGGAAATAAAAGTAGGTTTGCATTTATTTGAAAAATTGGTCTCAAGAATCGGCGTTTTTATTGGCGTTTTATTTGCGGAATATGCCATTACGATGGCAGCTTTGTATGTCATTCGCAGAAATCGCATGGCGCGCCACCATGAAACACCTGCTCTCTATGAGCCTCAAGCCATTCAGTTGCCTGCCCCGAATGAGGAATAGCTTAACATTGCCCCGAATTGCAAGTGCCTTATTTTTTGCCACGAATTGCACGAATTAACCCTAATTCTGTGTGAAAATTCTCAGTTTTATGGTAAGCTGCTAATTCGTGAAATTCGTGGCTATAAGCTTAGGAACGAAAATAAAATAACTTGACATTCTTCTCACCACTAAGGCACTAAGAATCACTAAGCAATATGGTGAAAGAAGACATCTAAGCCACGCTTT
>JAYUZN010000897.1:0-3339 GCA_043751755.1 Bacteroidota bacterium
AAACACCCCACAAATATACACAAATCCCTCGAAAAGCATTTTTTTTGCCCAAATACAATGATTTTTATGGAAAATTCGTATCTAAGCTATATCTTCACAGCGTTTTTGCAAAAACAACTAATATTTATACAATGAACAAGTTTTTTTCCATCGGAATATCTTTCCTTTTTTTGGCGACCTTCTTTTGGGGCTGCGGCAAAAAATGCGACCCTACCAAAGACGTGAAGGTGGGCGAGCAATATTTGACGGTACAATACTTAGACAATAACGGAGCCAATTATTTGGACACTTGGGACCCTACCCTCGTCAAAGTATTTGAAGACACGACAGGCGGCGTAAATCCGACCTTCAAAGAGATTACGCCGGGCTATGCAAATGGCAAATTTGGTCCTTTTTATTATGCCAAAAACTTTGTAAACGCCATCACAGGCAAACCCGTTTTGGAACGTATGTTGAGCCATACCTTCAAATATAATTACCATATAAAAAAGGGAAATGGCACAGAAGACATCTTTCGGGTTGAGTTTCAGTTGAGCGCAGATGAATGTAATACCTATTGGAAGGTACTCAATATCTATCGCAAAAACTTGACAAATAATCATTTCGAAATCATGGATCAGTTTACAGGACAAGACTCAGCGGAGGTTATTATTATAGAATAAAGGCGGTAATTTCACGCAGATTTTTGTAATAAAGTGGCTCACTTTTCAAAAGTGAGCCACTTTATTACAAAAGTGAGCCACTTTATTACAAAAGTGAGCCACTTTATTACAAACATTTCATGCTAAATCTAACACCAACATGACAACACGCCTCCTTCGTATCATCGCCTTACTTGCCATTATCTCCATTTTGGGCATTGCCATTGTACAGGTTTTTTGGTTTGGAAAAGCCTTTGATTTGCGTGAAAAAGAGTTCACACAAACCGTAAATGTGGCTTTGCAAACGGTAGGAGAGTACATTTTGACGGTAAATAAGCAAAATATTCCCCTTGAACCTTTGGTAAAACAGCTTTCAGGCGATTATTTTGCGGTGCAAATCAATGGCGAAATCAATCCACGAACTTTGGAGTTTTTGCTCAAAACCGAGTTTCAAAAACGCAATCTGCAAATGGATTTTGAGTATGGCGTTTATAATTGTGAGAGCAAAAAAATGGTCTATGGAAATTACGTTTCCTTAGATGAACACCCCGATTCGCCGCCTATCAAGCGAGAATTACCGACTTGGCGCAAAGACAATTACTATTTTGGCGTGTTATTTCCCAAAAGAGATAGTACAATGATTCAGGAAATGGGCATTTGGCTTTTTTCCAGCATTGTTATGTTGTTGGTTTGTCTGTTTTTTATTTTTACTTTATTTTTTATTTTTCGGCAAAAACAGCTTTCCGAAATCCAAAAAGATTTTATAAATAACATAACACACGAGTTCAAAACGCCTCTTTCTACGATTGTCATTTCTACAGAACTGCTTAAAAATCAGCAAATTTATCAATTTCCAGAGCAAATCGCCAAATACACAACCATTATTCAAAATGAGGTAAATCGCCTCAAAGGACAGGTAGAAAGTGTGTTGCAAGTAGCGGCTTTTGACAAGGAAAAAGTACAATTTAAGTTTGAAGAAATCGATTTGCATGAGTGTATTCGGGCAGCCGCAGAAGGAATTGAGCTGATGGTTCACCAAAAAGAAGGCACTATTCATTGGGAATTAGCGGCAGAAAATCCCGTTGTAAGAGCAGATAAACTGCATATTACGAATGTTATTTACAATTTTTTGGAAAATGCTGTAAAATATACGCAACTTCCTCCCGTCATCACCCTCAAAACCGAATCGGATAGCAAAGGCGTTTCGATGCGGGTGAAAGACAATGGAATAGGCATTTCCCCTCTCCATCAGCGCAAAGTTTTTGACAGGTTTTATCGTGTTCCTACAGGTAATATCCACAATGTCAAGGGTTTTGGCTTGGGTTTGTATTATGCAAAATTGGTCATAGAAGCGCATAAAGGCAAAATTTCGGTAGAAAGCAAAGAAGGGGAGGGGAGTACTTTTCGGATTTTTTTGGTACGGAAATAAGGGCTATCTTTGGCTCGCAGATTTGCAAAAATCTGTGCGAAATCTCATGAACGAACACAAAAAGAATAAAATCATCATTTACCACTAAGGCACGAAGGAAACTAAGAAAGAAAAAATATGGCTTAGTTGTCTTCTTTTACCCCGTTGCTTCGTGCTTCTTCGTGCCTTAGTGGTAAGAAAAATAACACTTTATTTAATTTGTGTTCCTAAGAAAAATCTGCGAAAATCTGCGCGAAATTCAACATCAATTATGAAAAATACCATGTTAATCTTGCTTCTTCTCCCTTTTTGCCTTTTTTCGCAAGCAAAAAAGCAGCCTAAAAAAAGCTCCGAAAGCCATTCTATGAATGTTATAAAGATAAATGCTGCAAGCCTTTTTGGTGGCACTTTTTCTTTGTCGTATGAAAGAGCTATTTGGCGGGGCTTTTCTATCAATTTGCAGGGTTCCTATTTATATGCACATTCTCTGCCACAAAGTATTGTGAATAAAATTTGGCGAAATGACGCAGAAGCTGACCAAAAATTGACCTTTGGGAAGCCTCGTTTTACGGGATATGGCTTTACGCCCGAAATTCGTTACTATTTTTTGCCCAAACAAAATGCCCCAAACGGCTTGTATGCCGGGATTTACTTGCGAATGTGGCAGTATAATGCAAAAATGGCAGTTACTTATATCAATCCAGCCTTGAATCTGCCCATAGATACCTTTCAACTTACGGGAAAACTGAGTTATTATGCCATTCGTCCGGGCTTGCAGATAGGCTATAATTGGATTATTGGCGAGCATTTTTCTTTAGATGCTTTTCTCGGCGCAAATTATGGGGTAAATGGAGCTAATATGCAGCTTCAAAGCCCTATTATTTTGGATTTGTATGATGCTTTGATAGATGATTTTGTGGAAATTGCAGGGCAGCAAGGCACGATTATACGACAAACCGCAGATGTTATTCGAGATAGTTTTTCGCGCAAAGCAGATAGGGTTTCTTTTGGCGGAACTTTTGGTTTGCCAGGGTTTAGAGCAGGACTGACGGCAGGCTTCGCCTTTTGATATTATTTCACGCAGATTTCCGCAGATAAAAGCAGATGTCGCAGATAAAAATATTCATCTGCGACATCTGCTATAATTCGCGCTTATCTGCATGAAATCAAGCATTTTCCTTCGCCATATTCCTCGTTACCACCATACTTACCCAAATACTCACTTCATACAGCAACAAAAGCGGAATAAATATCAAAATCATGCTGAGAACATCGGGCGGCGTGATGATA
>JAYUZN010000898.1:0-1715 GCA_043751755.1 Bacteroidota bacterium
TGACGCAGATTTGCAGGTTCGTGATGGAGACGAACACCCTTTTTATGCCCAATATAACAAGCTGCATGACATAAAATATGTGATTGTGGCGTATCAAAATGAGCGTGCTGTGGGCTGCGGAGCTATCAAAGAATATGATGCTCAAACGATGGAAGTCAAAAGAATGTATGTGCAGGAAAATATGCGGGGACAAGGCATTGCCAGCCAAATATTAGCCACTTTAGAAAGTTGGGCAAAGGAATTGGCATATCCTAAATGTATCTTAGAAACAGGCAAAAAACAGCCCGAAGCCATTGCCCTTTACCTCAAAAATGGCTATCAAATTATTCCTAATTATGGGCAATATCAACGTGCGGAGAACAGTATTTGTTTTGAAAAACGCTTACCTTTATGAAAAATGTGAAGCTATTTGGCATGATTATCAGGCAGTTACTGCATAGACTCCATGTTTTGCTTATTTATTTACAAAAAAAAACAAGTAAAAAAACTTTCCTACTCTTACTCGCAATTTCGGTCGGAATTACGGCAGGTTTTGCAGCTGTTATCCTCAAAAAAGCAGTACATTTTGTCTATAAAATCGCCACCCACAATCCCTTATCAGATAGCTATTATGTGGTATTGTTGCTGCCCATGATTGGCATTGCACTTACCTATTTCATTATAAAAAAAGCCTTAAACGGCAAATTGATAAAAGGCTTGTCTCATCTGCATGTCAGCATTGCCCAAAAAAGCAGTGATGTGCCGCCCGAACAGATGTATTCGCAGCTCATTACAAGCCCCGTTACCGTAGGTTTTGGTGGTTCGGCAGGACTCGAAGCCCCGATTGTGATAACAGGGGCTGCTTTAGGCTCCCATTTTGCCAAGTTTTTTCGCCTCAATTATTCTGAAAGAACCTTGTTATTAGCTTGTGGGGTTGCTGCGGGAATAGGTGCGACTTTTAATGCCCCGATTGCAGGGATATTGTTCACGATAGAGGTCTTGATGTTAGACATTAGCACAACGGGATTTATTCCTATCTTGATAGCTGCAGCAAGTGGCGCATTGATTTCCAAAATCATTTTGGACGAAGGCACGATTTTGAGTTTCCAATTGCAGCAGCCTTTTGACTATACAAATGTGCCATTTTACGTCATTTTGGGCGGATTAGCAGGGTTGATGTCGGTCTATCATGCCCGTATTTTTGTAAAAGTAGAAAAGCATTTTAGCCATTTTGTCAAAAATCCTACCCTACGTATTATATATGCAGGACTTGCCCTCGCCTTGCTGATTGCCGTTTTTCCGAGTTTGTTTGGCGAAGGATATAGCAGCATCAAAAGCCTTGCCGCACTTCACCCAAAAGACTTGTTTAAAGATAGTGTTTTTGCCAAAAGCATTGATACAGAATGGATTGCCTTGCTTTTTGTGGGTTTGGTTATGTGTTTCAAAGCCATTGCAACGGCAATTACGTTGGGCGGAGGCGGAAATGGTGGCAACTTTGCGCCGTCTTTATTTGTAGGTTCTTATCTCGGCTTTTTTTATTCAAAATTCATTAACTTATTAGGAATCAGCCATGTACCCGAAAGTAATTTTACGCTTGTAGGCATGGCGGGCTTGTTAAGTGGCATTTATCACGCGCCCCTTACTGCCATTTTCTTGATTGCCGAACTCACAGGCGGCTATGCCTTGATGATTCCATTGATGATAGTGTCGTCTATCAGCTATTTTGTTTCCAAATC
>JAYUZN010000899.1:0-6082 GCA_043751755.1 Bacteroidota bacterium
CCTTGCGCGAGCGTGGGCCAGCATAAGTGGAGAAACCTTGCGCAAGCGTGATAGTGTCCACTTCGAGTATGGAAGCGGACGCTTCAAGAAGCTGGCACAAGCGGACGCTTGCGCCAGCATAAGTGGAGAAAGCTTGCGCAAGCGTGAGCTTGCGCAAGCTCACGCTTGCGCAAGCATAAGTGGAGAAACCTTGCGCAAGCGTGAGCGGACGCTTGCGCCAGCATAACCGAAACCTTGCGCGAGCGTGGGTTTTTTGGGGAAAAACGAAACCGCCCACAAGGTTTGAGGCTTGTGGGCGGCTGTTTTGGCTTTTCGGGACTATGCACAAGGCTGAAGCACAGGGCGGGAAGTCCCGAAAAACGGAAGAACCAAAGAAACCTTGCGCAAGCGTGGACAAGCGGACGCTTGCGCAAGCATAAGTGAAACCTTGCGCAAGCGTGAGCCAGCATAAGTGAAACCTTGCGCAAGCGTGATATTTCCTTGAAGCGGACGCTTCGAGTCTGGAAGCGGACGCTTCAAGAAGCTGGCACAAGCGGACGCTTGCGCCAGCATAAGTGAAACCTTGCGCAAGCGGGGGTGAGCCAGCGTGAAAAACGAGTTATTTGCTAATAGCCGCATCTGTTGAATTACTCAATCTAAGCAAAGTTTGCTTAATAAATACTACATAATCTACTTTTACACTATTAAGTTTTGATAAATCCACAGAAAACTGCTCGTTATCTTTTTCGCTAATAGACACTCTTACATCATTATCATAAGGTGTAAAAACAACGAAGTAAGACGGTTTAGCCGACTCATCAGAAAGTAACATCTTCAATTGCTCATTTAAGACAACAGTTGCCTTACCCTTATTTACTTCAATTGTACCTGCTTGAATAGGGAGAATTCTCTCCTTGGATACAACAGTTTGAGCAGATGATACACTTATTGTGATTAAAAAAAATGCGAAAACAAATAACAATTTGCGAATACTTGAATTATTGTTTTTCATAATAAGTAATTGATAGTTGAAAATTAGAATAAATACGTAATTACCAAATATTTATTTCTTAGAGTATGTTTAAATTTTGTAAATAAACGCCAAACGCTTGAAAATAAAGACTTTATCTCATTCCGTAGGAATATTTTTCACGAAGATTTTATAGCATTGTGAAAAGGATTCCTACGGAATGACAGGCTTATTTGATTTCTTTTTTTGGTAACAATATGATTTTCATATAGTTAAAATTTAAACATACTCTTAAATATATATTTAGATAATTACGTATATACGTACTATAAAAAGATTATAATACGTACATAAGTATATGTTTATGGTTTAAGAACTTGAATTTCCATAACACCTTGTAGAACACTATTTGTTCCTCCGCCTAAAGTAATAGTACCAGCTTGTTGTAAAAAATTACTACCAACAATCGTAAAAGTATATGAAGCTGTTGAAGGAACATCATATACTGCGATAACTGTACCACTATTGTACGAAGCATATGCGGCAGCGTCATCCACACTCATACATGTAGCAGTTCCATTAGACAGATTAGCTCCATTTACACGAGCAATGAGTTGCATATTTCCATATCCACCTGCAACACAAAAGATTCCAGCCTTAGCATGAATTATTACCCTATCCCCTGCTGTTAAACTTATAGTTCGAGTTAATCCAGTAAGTGCAATTTGTTGATTAAGTGCAGTAGAAAATGTATTGGCAGCTGTCTGATAATCAATGGTGTAATTTGCTCTTAAAAATCCAGAATTCCAAGTGGGAGCAGTAGCCGCCCCTGTTGAAGTAAGTACTTGCCCTGTTGTTCCTGCATTATTATTGGGCATGAGTGTACCACTAAATTTTAGATTTCCTACTATATCTAATTTTTGAGTGGGTGCAGTAGTTCCAATCCCCACATTCCCATTTCCAGCACTTCCAGTAGCAGTAATATAGACAGTTTCTTGGATACGTGTATTAACGGTGCTTCCAGCAGTCAAATCGCCAGGAAAAGCCAAATATATATCACTTGCTCCTGTTGTACGGGGTGCTAAAACAAAATGTGTGTTTGTCCCCCTGAAATATGGTCTATCTGCAAGGCTGCTATTATTAGAAGAAATATTTAAATAAGCGGTTCTGAATGCACTTGCTGGCAGTCCTCCGATTTCAAGCTGCGCTCCTGGAGCCGTGGTATTAATCCCAATATTTCCTGCATTTCCATAGATAATAGCAGCTCCATTATTCCCTAATTGAATCCCACCATGCGTTGAATTTTGCAAGCCCCAAAGTCCCATTACATTGGAAATGTTTACATCTCTTAATTGGTGGTCATCACCGCCTTGTAAATACCAATCATTATTTGCTGTTGCAACTAATTTATTGGCAGTTCCTGTTCCATTTACCCAGAAGTTCGCGGTTTGTGCAGCCGCATTTTGGTTTTGAATTGCGTTTGTACCAATATTGGAAGAGGTAATCATACGAGACCAAGCTGTGTTTGCGGCATTGTTTGTTTTACGTACAAAAAACTCTTGGTCGAAGAAAGAGCCAGATATTTGCATAGCATAGTTATTGGTATTGTTGCTATGACGTGTATCCATTAAATGCCACCAAGAAGAAGCTCCAGCCGGGAAGTTTACAGGTGCTGAAGTTTCAAAATCGCCAGATTGTGTAGCTTGTTGTCCTGCATCATTTCTAGTTTCTGTACGAGAACGATATGAACCTGCCGTTCCATTTCCAAATCCAAAGCTACCCCCTATTTCAAGATTGTAAGCAGGGGTAGCACCCGTACCAATCGACACATTTCCTGCATTGTTCCAATAAAGGGCATTTGTACCATTCGAAGTTCCTAGTAAACCACCAGCAAAACCAAATAGACGAGGTCCATCGCTCGCATTTATATTTGCGTAAACAAGTCCATGATTCACATCTGTAGTACCCCTCAAATAAATCGCATTGTCATTTACCCGCACAGTACCGAGTACATCAAGTTTAGCATTAGGAATAGCCACTGCGCCTATTCCTACATTTCCCCCTGAACGATTGATAAGAGTACTGCCCGCAGAACCCCCAAAGTCGTTAATCAATACAGCACCATTTGCGCCAAAAGTGGCAGCTGTTGGGTCGTAGTAGATATTGGCTTTAGCTGTTCCATTTACAGATAAATTGAGTCCAGATTGTGCTGCGGCAGAGCTATTATCAATGTTGATAAAGGTATTGCCAGATGCTGTTTTCACATGGAATATCGCATTAGGGGCAGCTGTCCCAATCCCTACATTGCCATTTATTCCAGAAACAAAAAGGTCTGTAGCTCCCGATTTTCTTACCTCAAAATCTCCTACGCCTGTCAAGTCATGTATCATATCAAAAGCAGCATGAGTAACAGTTGTATTTTGAATTAACGTTCCCCCTAATTTCACGTCTCCAGAAGTCAAAGTAAGCCCGTTACTCGCCGTTACTACTCCTGTATTTGTGATAATATTAGAGCCTATACTAATACCAGTACCTGCGGTGTAAGTTCCTGCGGGTCCTGTTGCACCCATAGCCCCTGCGGGTCCTTGTGGTCCGACTGCCCCAGTTGGTCCTGCCGCTCCCGTAGCACCAGCGGGACCAACTGCCCCTGCTGCTCCATTAGTTCCGTTCGTCCCGGCTGCGCCTGTTGCTCCCGTTAAACCCGTTGCGCCCGTAGGACCTGCGGGACCAACTGCACCCGTTGCACCTGCCGCTCCAACTGCACCCGTTGCACCTGCCGCTCCTGCGGGACCAACTGCACCCGTTGCACCTGCCACTCCTGCGGGACCCGTTGCACCTGTAGTACCTGCGGGACCAACTGCTCCTGTAGCCCCTGTTAAACCTGTAGCCCCCGTAGGACCTGCGGGTCCTTGTGGACCTGTTGAGGTAGGAAGGGTTACGCTGTTTGCGCCGAGAATACTAAGCGTTGTACCCGAAATAGACAAAGTTTGTATTTCATTGGTTACACTGCCATCTACTTCTGTGAAAATATCATTAATCACATAAGGCGAAGCAATTGTACCTGAACCTGTTACAGAAATATTTGTTCCTGCATTTACCTTCGTTTCTGAACCATCTGCGGCAGGAACGGTAACCGAGCCGCCACTTGTCAAGGAAATCACATTTCCAGCAATAGAAAGGGCTTGGTTGTCTGTGTTATCTAAATAAGGTGCAAGGTTTACGGTTCCCGCATTGCCTGTTATAGATAAGGTATTGCCTGTTAAAGAAATGGCTTGCGCGTCTGTGTTGTCTAAATAAGGGGCAAGACTTACGCCTGCACTTGGTACGCCATTGACAGTAGTCGTCAAGGTATTGCTTGAAATGGCATTAGAAATGCTGTTTACCATGGGAACGGCTGTTCCTGCAACGCCATTTACGGTGGTTACTAAGTTGTTAGCGGTGCTTGTGTTTGATACAATATTTACGGCAGGTGCAGTTGCTACTACCCCATTTACCGTACTTGTCAAGGTATTTGTACCATTATTGACTAAAGTATTGCTCGTGGCTGCGGTTGTACTTACAGCTACCCAGTCTGTACCATTGTATTGAAGGATTTGCCCGTTTGTTTCACCGCCTATCTGAATGTCTGTTCCATCTACAGAATTGTCTGCTACTGTTGGGTTAGGATAGGTTCCGCTTAAATCGCCGCCTGCTGCGCCACTTGGTGCAACGCCTGTGAGGACTACGCTGTTTCCTCCAGAAATCGCTAAGGTTGATGTTCCTGCTGTGTAGGTCAAGTTTTGTGCATCTGTAGTCGTAACAGAGCCACCGCTATTTGACAAAGTAATTGTATTTCCTACTTGCGAAATAGTCTGCAACTCATTTGTAGCACTTTGGTCTGCAATAGGAAGTGTACCTGCTGCCGTCAATTGTCCTTGTGCATTTACGGTAAAGGTAGGCATTTGGGTAGAAGAACCATAAGAGCCTGCGGTTACACCTGTGTTTGCAATGGCAATTGTACCTGTGGTTGTGATAGGACCGCCCGTTAAGCCTGTGCCTGTGTTAAGGGAGGTTAAAGTTCCGCCAGAAATGGTTTGCGTAGATAAATTTCCACTTGCATCAGAAACGACCATACGTGTACCTGCCCCAGACAAGTTTCCTACTTGTACTACGCCTGTGTTGGCAATAGACATACGGGTTGTGCCTGTTGCACCAAAATCGCCTGTGGAAGTTACGCCTGTTTTGAAATTAAGGTTTCCATTTTCACTTGCCATCGTGAGGTTTGTGCCATTTTGAGCTATCCCCCCTACCCCACTTCCGATGTCTTCTAAGATTATATGCGCATTGTCTGTTTTGCGTACAATCAAAGGCGCGTTTACATTTGAAAAAGTAGCATCATCTCCAATAAAGGCTGTTCCTCTTACATCTAAATTGCCGTCTGCGCTTCCTGCTGCGGAGAATGCACTTGAACCAATCCCTACTCTTCCTTCGTTGTAAATCCAGTCTGTTTTGGATTGAGCAGGCGTATTTGGTGTTCCTACTTGTACCCAGCCTCTGCCGATATTTGACCAAGCAGGGTTGCCACTACCATCTGTTCCCCAAACTTGATAGCTATTTGCACCTGTGGGAGCCGTTACAACTCCTGCCTGATTGAGGGCATTGTTTTTCACTTGAATCGAAGTTCCTGCTCCTAATACTGCCCCTGTTCCGCCTGTGATTGTCAAGACCGAAGAAGAGGTTTCTGTAAGATTTCCTTTTGTGATTAACGGATTGACATCTACTGCAGCACTTGCCACGCCATTTACAGTGCTTATGATGCTTGTGCCGCCACTTGTGGTTAAGCTATTTGTATTTACAGAAGGTGCTGTTGCGACTACGCCATTTACCGTACTTGTAACTGTATTTCCTGAACTTGCCAAAGTATTTGAGGTTGCGCCTGACAAAATCGTGGAAATAGGTTGGTTTACGGCTGTACCTAATGAATTATATCCTATGACATCTGTAACTGTGCCTGTAGCTATCGTTTGTGAACCTGCAACGCCATTTACGGTTGTAGTTAAGCCTGTCGTTTTGGTTAAACCAATGACATTTGTATTGATAATAGGCGCATTAGCAGAAATACCATTTGTCGCATTTGTCATTGTGTTTACGGCA
>JAYUZN010000900.1:0-3011 GCA_043751755.1 Bacteroidota bacterium
GTTGCAGGGTGGCGCACCTTTCAAAGGTGCGCCACCCTATTAAACGCAAATCCATTTATTCCTTATCTGCGCAAAATACACTACTTCACCATTGTCCCATTTTTGTCAAAATACCCAGCTTTTCCCACTTTATAAAACAAGCCCATTGTCTTGTCATACCTGATTTCCTGCGTATCTTCAAACAATACATTCAATTCCGTATCCATGATTCCCGTTTTGCTCCCTTGCTCAAATATCACCAGCTCCTCCGCCCCTTGTTGCACCGTTTCCAAATAATCATAAGCAAACAAAGCCACAATATGTCCTTCTCGATTTATCATGCCCCATTTTTCGCCTTTTCGGATAGGAATAAAAGTATCTTCCAAGTCGCTCACAAAAATCTCATCAGCACTCATCGGATAAATCTCATTTCCCACACTGTCATATAAGGCAGATTGTTCATCGTTTTTGATTAACATAAGGTCTTGTTTTTCAGCTATATAGATTTCTGTAAAAGGCGGTAATTTCAGCTTTTTGCCCCAAAAAGTATAAATATCTTCGGGAGAATCGGAATTACGGGCTATCAAATATTTTTTTTGAGTTCCATAAGGCTGATAAATATGTTCATACTGAAACGGAATAATCACTTTACTATCTGCCTGAATTGCCCCTCTTTTTCCCTGCAAAGTTACCATAAAAAGGTTTTCGGCTCCTCTTACGGCTTCTATATTTCGGTAAATAGGCGGAAGAATCATCTCATTTTCCTCATTCACAACGGCACTCAAAGAGTCGCCACTCACAATATATAGCTGCGAAGAAACAGGCTTAATTTGCTGATATACAAGGGGTAACATTACTTTTCCTTCGGCATTTATAATGCCTTTTACCGAAGAATCACTTTCTACCAAAAATAAATTATCCGAAAAATCAATGGCTTCTATCTCTTTATAAATAGGGGCAATTATTTCATTTCCTTTATTGTTATAAATGGCAGGTTTTGGCATATTTTTTTGGAAATACTGCTCATTAAAGGACCTATCATTTTCCCCTATTTCCGTAATTATTCGCCCATTTAGGTCAAAAATAAACCTGTTTTCTGCCTTCGACAACATATAATAATGATGGTGAATGAGTTTTGTAGGCGTTTCATATAAAATAGGAATTATGGGCTTACGATTTTTGGTACAAAACCCTGATAAAGAAGGACTTGTACACAAAAAAACCTCTCCTTTGAGCCGCACAATTTTGGCATAAACAGGCTGTATTTCAAACTGCCCATTCATATTGACTACGCCAAATTTCCCTTTATAACAAACAATAGATAAGCCATTCTTTACTTTTCCCACCTTGTCAAACATACAATCTTTCACCAAAATCCCGTTTTTGTCCACAATGCCTTCCTTGCCTGCTAATAATACTTTGGCATGACCTTCGGAAAATGGGCTGATTTCTTCAAAATTGAACAAGACTTTTACCTCTCCCGCAGGGTTTATACAGCCCCATTTTTGGTTCACGCCACTCTGCACAATCGCCAAACTGTCGGCAAAAGGAAAGGCATCTTGATAGATAAAAGGAATGATTTCCGTATTTTTGGCATCAATAAAGCCCACTTTTCCAGCCTTGCGCGCGATAGCAAGCCCTTCTTCAAAAAAGTCCAATTCCTCATATTCCAACGGAATAACGACCACATTTTTAGCATTAATATAGCCCAATTTGTGGTCTTTGCGCACCTTTGCGATGCCATGATGAAAGCCAAAAACCAAGTCATAGACACAAGGAATCACCACTTTTTCTGCTTTGTTAATGAAGCCATATTTTTTATTTATACAAAAAGGGGCAAGATTTTCGCTAAAAGCCGAAAGGTTATTGACAGGCATTTCTTTGAGGGAAGCTATGGGAATAAAGTCATTTTTACAGGCGTACCCCCGCATAGAATCTTTTAGCACAATCGCCATATCATTCTCAAAACCTACGATTTCGTCATATTTGCAAGGAAGCACCAAAAAACCTTTACTATTGAGAATCCCCCATTTGCCTTTTTTTTGGCAAGAAAAAAAAGCCTTGCCCAAAGGTTTTATCTCGTCAAAATCAAATTCTCCTACCTTTTTGCTCGTAGAATCTACCACAAAATAAAGGTCTTTATCTTCATAAACTGCTAAATAATAGCCTTTTATCAGAGGTCGAACAATGCTATAAGCTTCATTATTCAGCGGCTTTTCTGCAATATCTATCTGCACACGTTTTCCCTTATTGTCCCGAAACTCAAAAATATTTTCGTCTAAGGGTTCTGCCGTTTCATTTTCTTGAGTAAAAACAGGCTTCCCTTTTGTGTCCAAAAGTTGCCCCTTTTCATTGTCAAAATAACCATATTCTGCAAAAATTTCCCCTACCTTATAGCGTGTTTCTGTGAGGAGTTTGCCGTTTTTGTCTTTGAGTACAGAAACAGGTTCTATGTTATTTTCAATATAATGTCTATAAATGGCATCATCTGGTACAAGTAAATTGCCCGATTCAATTTCTGTTTTATGGGTTAAATGAATGTATTTTTTGGTCGTTGAATTGTCTTTGACCCAAACAAAATCTTGCGTAATAGGGCGAATATAGACATATTTGGCAGGAATAACCATTTCGCCTTGACGATTTATATAGCCAAAATGATACATTTTCACTTTTTGCTGATTAGGCTTATATACGCTTCCTACAGGGGTAAAATGATACGGCTCGCCAGCCCCCACAATCGCATATCCTCGCTCAAAATCAAAGGCTTCTGCATATTGACAAGCAATAATTTCCTTGCCTTCTGCATCAAGATAGCCCCATTTTCCGTCCTTTTTTACCGCAGCCCGCCCTTCTTTCATTTGCTTTGCTGCTTCAAACATGAAATCTGTAAGTTGTGAGCCGTCTTTGCGCAAAAAGCCCCATTTATGCGTACTTGCCAATTTTACGGCTACTACATTTTCCGAAAAATCCGAAAAATCTTCGTATTTAGCAGGAATAATCGTTTTTGCTTTTTCAGTTATAAAGGCAATTTT
>JAYUZN010000901.1:0-3058 GCA_043751755.1 Bacteroidota bacterium
GTTTTCATTATATAAGTAGCAAAATTATTGACTGATATTATCCTAGTAAAGTTAATAAGCCCACCATTTTCGCTGTTAATATGAATATTGGCTTTGCTATCAATCGAATTTTGGTATGGATTGTAAGCAAACTTTCGGCACCAATTCTTATTTCCTACCCCATTTATACTCATCAATTCGAGTTGGTTTTGGTATTTAGCAAGTATCCAAATAGACTGGTCTGCCTCATTCACTGCCATATCTATGGCTTCTGCTCCTATTGATAATTGTTTAGCAAATAAGACATTCATCTCATTATCCAATTTAAGCAAGATGTTTGGGTACATAAGGGCATAGTAGCTTTCGCAATCTTCCCCTCTTATCATTTTGTGAATCCCTAAATCCCCCAAACCATATCCCCCCAAATATTCATCTCTCTCTTTCTTAATAGTAAAATCTTGAGTGGTTTTTAGCATAAAAGCATGTGAATAACTGTTAATAATATCTGTATGATATCCCGCAAATAAATACCCCCCGTCTCCTGTTTTGATACAATCTCTTAGATGTACCTTTTCATTACTAATTCCGATTCTACTTACTGCAGTAAATACTTCATTAGTGTTTATACTGATAATATGAATATCCTGCGTTGCCTCTCCCACCAAAGACCAGCCATTTGTTTCTTTGATGACTTTGATAGGTTTAAAATCATCAGCAATCGTAAACATATGATTGGTTTGATTTGTCATTGCACCTGTGCTGACATTAAAAGTAGCAATAATAATGTGGTAAGAAATATCCATTGGCTCGAAGTATAACGAAAAAAGCGTAACCTCATTATTGGGAATATCCTCAAATAGTTGAGCATAAGTATTGACCGAATTTCCTAACAGGGAATTTAACTGTTTTTGCCACACAAATTGCCCTTGTGGGTCTATTTTACCTATCATTCGATGTACATACTTGTGTCCCACCCAAACAATGGATTTATCACTAAGTTCCAAAATAGTTTCAGATTTCCATGTAGGAATAGTAGTCGTGAATGTATTTGTATGTTTGTCAATTACTAATATTTCTATACAAGTATGGTTTCGACACAAAGGTTCTCCATTATTGGCATAAAAACAGATTTGATATACCCCAGGTACATTAAAGGTATAGTTCAAATTATCATTCACACTTAAATTGTTCGTTAGCGCATAATTCAAGTTACCTGCTATTCCCGTAATTTTCCACCACGTTGTAAAGGGGGCATTAGACAATCCTGTTGTACTTGCCGTTGCATTAAAGGTAACTACCTGCCCTACTTCAAAAATAGAAGCAATAGGGTTAGTTATTGTGATAGCACTAAGCGTAATGGCATTTGTACAAGTGCCTTGTGAACACATAGCTGCTGCTGCGTTGATTCTACCTGCCCCCAATTGCCCAATATAATTAGGGTTATTAGGGTCTATATCATCAGCTGTATTTTTGAGTAAGGTTTCTACCTCGTCAGGGCTAAGGGCAGGAAACTTACTTTTCAATAAGGCGGCAAGACCTGCTACCAAAGGACAAGCCATAGAAGTGCCACTCAAATTGGCATAACCACTTCCGCCACCAGCAGTCATAACAGTACTTTTGATATCAACACCAGGCGCAGAAATATCTATCCCTGCGCCATAATTAGAAAAATAGGCTTTTATATCATTTTGGTCCGTAGCAGCTACAGATATTACATGCTCATAAGCCGCAGGATAGGGTATCAACGTCTGGTTAGCATTCCCACTCGCTGCCACAAATACAATACCTTGAGCATATCCATCATTGATTAAGGTTTGAAGCATTTGTTGAGGAGATGAACCCGTAAAGGACATACTAATAATATCTGCCTGTTTTTGAATAGCATATTCAATAGCATTGGGAATGTTGGTAAGTAGATAGAATCCGTATGGAATCAATGTACCATAACTTTCTGTGCATTTTAAACTCATGATTTGTATATCGTAGCCGATTGAAGCTATTCCAGTAGCATTATCCGTTCTTGCACCTGCTATCCCTGCACAATGTGTGCCATGCGACCAGCCTAATGCCGTTCCTGAGTTGAGAGGAGGGAGGGGATTGTTGTCATTATCTGCAAAATCCCAACCATATATGTCATCAACTAAGGAATTTCCATCATTATCTTGCCCATCTATAACTTCATTAGGGTTTACCCAAGCATTCAAATCTTCATGGTCATATTTTACGGCTTCATCTATAATTGCCACCACAATTCCTGTCCCACCTTGACTCCCCTTACAAGGAGAAGCAATATTCGTATCCCAAGCATCTTCCGCATGAATCTTATCCAAATACCATTGAGCCGCTGCCGTATAATCATTTGGCGTAAAAGCGTCAATCTTCATCACTGCCTCTTTTTCCGCATATTCTATATACGAAAGCCCTTGCAGTTGTGTAAGCATATTATTTATGCTCCCATAATTGCCAAATCTGACCCGATAAATGCCATTCAAAGGCGAGACGTAATTCCTTGTAAAAGGGCGAATTACCTGCCCTATTATTTGAAAATTGGTGTCTTGCAAAATTGCGGTAAGCGAATCGTAAGCCTGTGTGTTTGGCGCAATGCTGTTTAGGTTATTAATCGTTACAGTTGCGCTATCTCGCAGTTTGAAATAAATAACCCCATCTACAAAATCGGGTGAAAACGTTTGCGCCTCCAAACAAGTCGCAAGACTCATCAAGGCACAGCATAGCAAGGTTTTACAGGCATACATAACTTTGTGCAAGTAAAACGTGAAACTTCCCGTTTCCCCACGCAAAAATCGGGGGGGGGGGGCGGGGGGGGAAAATGTAAACATAGCTAAAAATTTAAAAATAGTGATTAAAAAATAGACGTAAGAGCAAGTTTTGTTACAACGCCTCAAAGCTAATGAGATAAAATGAAATATCCAAATATATTTTTTATTTTTTTTGAAAAAATGGCGACTTTGGAATTGAGGGAGATAAACCGCCTTATTGTAGCCCTTTGCCATGTCAAAGGGCTATCTAAGGCGGTTTTGTCCTAAGCCTGCAAAAAGTCCTCGTTTTTCTGCGTAAACCA